>NZ_BEHC01000034.1:0-23649 GCF_003112495.1 Enterococcus sp. H57 | reverse complement strand
GTACTCACTCCTTATAATTCTTTGGTCGGAACTATTTTGAGTGTAGCACAAATGACTTTTTTAGTTGTCTAGCTTAATTTTACAATCGGCGTTAACAAAAATCAGCGAAGCTCGTACTTCTTTTTCTAGGATTTATTTTGGATAGTTCTCTGTTTCTGTATTATATGATTGGCTTCAAGTAATAAGAAGGAATTTACGAAAATTGCTTCTCAAATTTCGGAAAAAGGGGGTATGACACAACTAGTGTCATACCCCCTTTGAATTTCTATGCGATTTCTGAGCCATTTGGCATGGATTTTGGTGCTTCGATTACTTGTAAAGAGCCATCTGGTGCTTCTGCAGAAAGGATCATTCCTTGACTGATTTGTCCACGCATCTTTCGTGGTTTCAGATTTGCTACAATGACGACTTTTTTCCCGATCAATTCGCTTGGATCAGGATAAAATTCAGCGATTCCTGACAAGATTTGACGGTCTTGGCTGTCTCCAGCATCTAGTCGGAATTGCAGCAACTTATCTGCCCCTTCTACTTTTTGACAGTTGATGACTTCTGCTACTTTTAGTTCTACTTTTTCAAATACATCAAATTTGATTTGTTTTTCTTTCGTTGAAACAAGTTCTGTTTCTTCTGGATCCCATTTGACTGTATCTTCGTTTGTTTGAGTACCTTCAGACATTTTTTCTTGAATAAAAGCAACTTCTTCTTCCATATCTAAACGTGGGAAGATTGGTGTACCTTTTGCAACTACTTTTGTTCCTGAAGGAAATTCGCCAAAGTGTAATCCTTCAAGATTCATTGTTTCAGAGTCCAATCCTAGTTGATTGAAGATCTTCTCTGGCGTTTCTGTCATGATTGGCTGAAGTAATATCGCTGCGATACGCAAAGATTCAGCTAAATGGATCATGACACTATTCAATTCAGCTTTCTTTTCTTCGTCTTTTGCTAATACCCATGGTTCTGTTTCATCAATGTATTTGTTTGCACGAGAAATCAGCACCCAGATTTCAGCCAATGCTGTATTGAATTCCATTTTTTCCATTGCATCATGGTAACGTCCGACAACGTTAGCAGCCGTCGTAGACAGTTCACTGTCAAATGGAGTGACAAGTGAGGCATAGTCAGGAACGAGTCCATCACAATATTTGTTGATCATAGCAATCGTTCGATTCAATAAGTTCCCTAGATCATTTGCCAGATCATAATTGACACGGGAAACAAAATCTTCTGGCGTAAAGACACCATCTGACCCAAACGGAACAGCACGAAGCAAATAATAACGGAGTGCATCTAAACCATAACGTTCCACAAGCATTTCAGGATAAACGACATTTCCTTTTGATTTAGACATTTTTCCGTCTTTCATCAATAGCCAGCCATGCCCAAATACTTTTTTAGGTAGAGGCAAATCAAGGGCCATCAGCATGATTGGCCAATAGATCGTATGAAAGCGAACGATTTCTTTACCGACCATCTGAACATCTGCAGGCCAGTATTTTTCGAATAGACTTTCATCTTCGGAGCCATATCCTAGTGCAGTAATATAATTGGATAATGCATCGATCCATACATACACCACATGTTTCGGATCACTCTTGACTGGTACTCCCCAAGTAAAAGTTGTTCGTGAAACTGCAAGATCCTCTAATCCTGGTTTGATAAAGTTGTTGATCATTTCGTTTTTACGAGATTCTGGCTGGATGAATTCGGGATGTTCTTCATAGTATTCCAACAGACGGTCTGCGTATTTGCTCATGCGGAAGAAGTATGATTCTTCTTTTACCAATTCTACTTCGTGTCCACTTGGCGCTTTACCACCGATCACGTTACCTTCGTCATCTTTGTACACTTCTGCAAGTTGTGTTTCTGTAAAGAATTCTTCGTCAGAAACAGAGTACCAGCCTTCATATTCACCTAAGTAAATATCTCCCTGTTCTAATAAACGATCAAATATTTTTTGAACAGCTGCTTTATGGTAATCATCTGTCGTGCGAATGAATTTATCATAACTGATATCAAGCGTTTTCCATAATTTCTTGACATCAGCCGCCATTTTATCTACATATTCTTGCGGTTTTACACCTAGTTCTTCTGCTTTTGTTTCGATTTTTTGACCATGTTCATCCACTCCAGTGAGATAAAACACATCAAAGCCCATCAACCGTTTATAACGAGCAATTGCGTCACATGCAATCGTAGTATACGAGTTGCCGATATGAAGTTTGCCGCTTGGATAATAGATTGGCGTAGTGATATAAAAAGTTTCCTTTTCTGCCACAGGGCTCTTCCTCCTTTATCGCATGATGCGAATTCGTTTCCTTGCTAGTATACCATAAAAAAAGCATGCTGTTAGCTTTTTTTCAAAATGAAAAAGACTGGATAAACGACTTCTATCTACGTTCAATCTATCCTTTAAAAGGATGAATAGGTTGAATAAATGCGGGTTTTTGTTTTGTTTCATATCTACTAAAAAACGGCTTTTTATTTCTCCCCTCACACGTGGTATAATAAAGACTATCTATCTTAGTAAGGGACTGGAACAATCATGCAGAAGAAACATCTTTTTTTTACACTTAGTATTGCTTTTCTTTCATTAGCACATTTAATATTCAGCTATTTTTATATTCGTATGTATGGTTATTTTAACCTCCATGGGCATTTGAACAGTTTTATGACAGCAGCTTGGATTTTGCGTTTTATCATTGACGTATATATCGTTATTTGTGGCTTCTTTGCCATTCGTGAAGAGCGGTATAAAGTATTGCCGTTTTATCTGCTTTTCTTTTTATTCAATCTCATACTTCCATTTATTTTTCATATTTAAATGATAACCTAGATTTTTCAAGTAAATCCTTGGTTTTTTTTCAGAGTCTGCTACAATAAGGTAAAAAGTACTTTTACTGTCAATGGAGGTGGTCAGATGAACCGTTTTGCTTCTAAAGAAGAAGAAAAATTATATTATGAACATGAAGCAAGTGAAGAAGAATTTCTTAACTGGTATCAAAAACAGGAACGTCCAGAATATGACAAGCCCTCTTTGACTGTCGATATCGTACTGATGTGCTATAACAAAGAAGAAGATCAGCTGAAAGTTTTGTTGATCCAAAGAAAAGGGCATCCTTATCGAAATTCATGGGCATTGCCTGGTGGCTTTGTCCAAAAGGATGAGTCAACTGGAGAAAGCGTCTTAAGAGAAACAAAGGAAGAAACTGGTGTGGTTATTTCAAAAGAAAATATTGAGCAACTGCATACATTCAGTACGCCTAATCGAGATCCGCGAGGCTGGGTCGTCACAGTCAGCTACTTAGCCTTTATTGGAGAAGAACCGCTAATCGCCGGAGATGATGCCAAGGAAGTACGCTGGTTCACACTAGAACGTCATAGTAACAAGATCCATTTATCTAGCGGAGAAGTGGCTATCTCGCTTGATTTAGTCACTGGAGAGTCTTCTGGCAAAGATACTTTGGCTTTTGACCATAGTCAAATCATCTTGAAAGCATTCAACCGTGTAGTCAATAAAATGGAACACGAGCCGCAAGTTCTACAAGTTTTAGGTAAAGATTTCACGATTACGGAAGCTCGAAAAGTATTTGCTAAATTCTTAGGGATCGATTATAAAACGATCGATCATTCCAATTTTAAGAAAGCTATGCTCCAATATTTCGATGAGATCGGTGAACGTCCTGTAGGAATCGGCCGTCCTTCAAAAATCTATCAGCTCAAGCCGGGGCACCATGAATAAGGTTGTGAGCAAAAGATTCAGACCTAATCATTCAAGAAAAAACGCAAAAACAACTCTTTGTGAGTTACGTTTTTTGTTTCAGAATTTTGATGTATTCGTAAACTTTCTGAATAAAAAATTAACAATAGCAGAAAAAGCTCGTACGAACTTTTTCTGCTATTGTTTTATTGGTTTGTCATAATTAGTGAGCTTTTCTTCAAAAGAAAAATTCCTAGAAACAAAAGTCATTAAGACTTTTTATTAACAAGGCTAACCCTAACGCTCCTATCAGTTTCATTCATTTTTTATCCCTTGATAACCGAATGTCTGCCCATTTTTTCTACTACTTGGCTCTTTCTTACGGAATTGCTTTCTTCTGCTCCGTCGGTATTGATCAAAAGAAATTTTTTATTATACCATTGGGACTTATAACGCAATTTTGTTATTAATTTATGCCAGTCGTGAATAGAAAAATCAGCATGTGCCTCTTCTTTTGGAAAAGATTCTACAAATAAGTAGTCATATTGTTTGACCAATTTCCCAGATAATTGTTCAAGATAATCTTCTCGCTGGTTCTTTTGTTTCAGATAAAGATCCATTACTTTTCTCTTTTGTTTCTGATAATTGCTTGCCTGATCTAACCTGATCTTTCTATGGTGAGCGGAGCGGACTTTCACATTCAATTTCCGCTGTGCATGTTGCAGCTTTTCTTCTGTCTGGTGAAATTTTGGTAAAGTTACTTCTAGAGGTCGAGATGTTTGGATCAATGTCTTCGGATGATAGGCGATCCCGATCCATTTAGCTAAAGATTCTTTTTTTACTGGCGAAACATCACAAAGTAGTGCGACATAAAATTCTTCATTATATCGAGCAGAAATCGTAGCGGAGCGAATCGATCCTTCAACTGGCCGATGCTGATTTATCTTGATTAGTTCTTTTTGTTTTGGTAACTTTAAGTAGCCATTTTCCAGATAGATCGTACGGGTTTGGTTGTTGGTCGTATAAGATTGCCACATACTTTTTTTCGTTTTAAGCTTTGGGAAGCTGGCACGTCCCTTGAAATAATTGCGAAAAGCCCGATCCAAATTAAGCTGTGCATTTGCTAAAGCAAGACTGTCTACTTCTTTTAAGAATGGGTATTCTTTTTTTAATGTAGCGGGTGTGAGCGAAAAATTGGCTACTCCTGTTTGTTGCCAACTTTTCTGCCGCTTTTTCAGCAAATGGTTATAGGTAAATCGAGCACATCCAAAAGTACGAATCAATTGCTGTTTTTGTTCTTCTGTCGGATACATACGGAATTTAAAAGCTTTTAGCATCTATGTCCCTCCTAGTTAGCAACCAGAAGAGATTCCTTTTGTCGTTTTAGTTTTTTTGCGTAATATGGGACTTCCTGCTCAGTTGCATAGACAAAATGTTCTGGTGCGATTTCACGAAGTTGACGTACTTGTCCGTCATCTGGTTCAGGTTGATATTTGATTCTTCTGCGTTTTCTCTCATGGTCTGGATCTGGTAGAGGAATAGCAGATAACAAACTTTCTGTATAAGGATGAACACCGTGATTATAGATTTCATCACTTGTTCCCATCTCTAATAACAAGCCGTTATGCATTACACCGATTCGGTCACTAATATGTTTAACCATCGACAAATCATGTGCAATAAATAGATAGGTCAATTGATGTTCTTTTTGGAGATCTTGCAACAAATTGACCACTTGGGCTTGGATCGACACATCTAGTGCAGAAATTGGTTCATCACAAATGATAAAACGCGGTTTTACTGCCAATGCTCGTGCAATACCAATACGCTGGCGTTGCCCACCTGAAAATTCATGAGGATAACGAGTACCGTGGCTTGGATTCAATCCAACAGTTCTCAATAGATCATCGACTTTTTTTGCACGCTCTTCAGATGATTTAGCTAGTCCATTAACATCAATTCCTTCGGCAATGATATCTCTGACTTTCATACGAGGATTCAACGAAGCGTATGGATCTTGAAAGATCATCTGAACATCATGCCGGAATTTCGTCAAACCTTTTTTATCTTTGATCTTCGTTATATCTTGACCGTCGAATAATATCTCACCATCAGTAGGTTCATTCAAGCGAATGATCGTACGGCCAGTAGTGGATTTTCCGCTTCCAGATTCTCCAACTAAACCGAATGTTTCTCCTTCATAAATGTGAAAGCTGATGTCATTTACAGCATGTACTTCATTCTTTTTTCCTACATTGAAATACTGTTTCAATCCTTTAACTTCAAGTAGTTTATTTGGCATCAGCAATTCCTCCTTGACCGTAAGTATGTTTTTGTTTCTCTTTAAAGATAGCCCAGCGACGTTGGATTTCTTCTGGCGGTGTCACTTTGGGTGCCTGCGGAGCAAGTAGCCAAGTTGCTGCCTTGTGTGTTTTTGATAGTTCAAAAAATGGTGGTTCTTGTTCTGCATCGATTTTCATCGCGAATTCATTTCTTGGATAGAATGCGTCTCCTTTTGGCGGGTTCAATAAATCCGGTGGAGAACCAGGAATAGCATACAATCGATCGTTCGCACTATCTAATGTCGGCATTGAACCAAGCAGTCCCCAAGTATAGGGATGTTGCGGGTTGTAGAAAATTTCTTCCGATGTTCCAACTTCAACGATTCTTCCTCCATACATGACAGCGACACGATCAGCGACATTCGCTACTACACCAAGGTCATGAGTGATAAAGATAATTGATGTATCGATTTTTGTCTGAATTTCTTTCAGCAGCTCCAAAATCTGTGCTTGAATAGTCACATCAAGCGCTGTTGTAGGTTCATCAGCAATCAGGATTTCCGGATAACATACCAGTGCAATCGCGATCACGATCCGTTGACGCTGACCTCCTGAGAACTGATGCGGATAACTGTTGATACGTTTCTCAGCTTCGGGTATTCCAACTAATTTAAGCAATTCTAATGCAGCTTTTTGTCCCTCTTTTTTTGAAACTTTATTATGCTTTCTAAGGGACTCAGCGACTTGCTTCCCAATGGGCATCGTCGGATCTAAAGAGGTCATTGGATCTTGGAAAATCATCGCTATTTCTTTACCACGGATTTTTTGCATCTCTCTTTCTGATTTTCCAACGATATCGTTACCTTTAAAGAGGATTTGACCAGCATCTATATTGGCGTTGCTTGACAGCAAGCGCATGATGCTTCTGGTCGTCACTGATTTTCCACTTCCAGATTCCCCAACGATCGCCAATGTTTCTCCTTTATTCAAATGAAAATTGACACCGCGAATCGCTCGTACCTTTCCAGCATACGTATCAAAAGAGATTTCTAAGTCTTTCACTTCTAAAATTTTCGTCATCGTCTTCACTCTTTCATTTTAGGATCAAAGGCATCACGCAATCCATCAGCAAGTAAGTTAAAGCCAATCATGATAACCGATAAAGTTACTGCCGGAATCCATAATAGATAAGGCAGATACAGGAATGTCTTGTACCCTTCGCTCAACATCGTTCCTAATGAAGCTGACGGAGGCGTAAGACCTAAACCGATAAAGCTTAAAAAGGCTTCGAAGAAAATAGCAGATGGAATACTAAACATCATTTGAATAATAATGACACTAGAGATATTCGGCAAAATATGTTTGAATGCAATTTTCATTCTTGATTCACCTAATGTCAATCCAGCTAAAACATATTCTTGATCTTTTAATTTCATTGTTTGTGCACGAACGATACGTGCCATTGGTATCCAGTTTGTGATGGCCATAGCAGCCACGATTGAAAAAATTCCTGGTTCAAAAACGACCAACATCAAAATCATGACAACGAGGTTTGGAATTCCTGATAAGATTTCCAAAAAACGTTGCATCACGTTATCGACACGTCCGCCTAACAAACCAGAAACCAACCCGTAAGCTACACCAATCGTTACATCTAGTAATGCAGCAATAAATGCGATCAGCAACGAGATTCTCGTTCCCATAAATAAGCGGCTTAATACATCACGTCCCAAACCGTCTGTTCCTAAAAAGAAATTTACGTTTGAAGGGACGTTTGCTTGAGCATATTTATCAACAAGTTCACCACCAACCATTGCTTTTCCATTCAATCCATCGATATTGATTCCCGGAATACGAGGAGGCAAATTGATATAAGCCACGTTTTGGGCAGTTGGATCATGAGGAGAAACAAAGATTGTGATCACAGAGATCAAAATGATGACCAATAGTAAAACCATTGAAATAACGGCAGCTTTGTTTTTCTTTAAACGGCGCCATGAATCTTGGATAAAATTCAAAGAAGGTGCAGTAATCTGTTCACGTTCTTCTTCGGTATTTTTTTGTAATGGAAGAAATTCATCCGCAGGGATATCTGCAACTGTTTCATAACGCTTTGGTATCATTTCCATTTATCCTCGGCTCCCTTCTGAAACACGAATTCTTGGATCAACTAGACCGTACAATAGATCCACGATCAAAATAACAAAAATCAGCATAAATGAGTAAAGGATCGTTACAGCCATGATCGTAGGATAATCATTTGTTGTGATTGACTTAACGAATTGTTCCCCGATACCAGGAATAGCAAAGATATTTTCTACCACCAGTGATCCGGTCATCAATGCTACAGCTAACGGTCCTAATAAAGTCATCAATGGAATCAAACTATTTCGAAGACCATGTTTAAAGGCGATTTCCCAACGGCTCAATCCTTTTGCTTTTGCTAATTCCACATAATCACTATGCAGTACTTCCACCATTTCCGTACGGATAAACCGAGCAGAGTCAGCAAGCGGCGACATGGCCAACGCAATTGTTGGTAAGATTGTGTACACAAAGCCATCCCATTTTGCGATTGGCAAAACTTGTAATTTGATTGCAAAGATATATTGTAATAAAACAGCAAATACAAAGTTTGGAATGGAACGACCTAATATCGCTACGAGTGTAGAAGATGTATCTGCCCATGTATTTTGCTTCATGGCAGAGATCGTTCCTAAAATCGTCCCTAGGACTGTTCCAAAGATAATTGCCTGTAACCCTAACTGCAAGGATGGTCCGATTCTTCCAGCTAACAAATGTGCGACTGGCTGGTTTTTAAATTGGAAGGAAATTCCAAAATCTCCTTGAAGCAAATTAGAAAGATAAATCCCATATTGTACGATAACTGGTTTATCCAAACCGACTTGTTTATTTAGCATCTCGATTGTTTCAGGACTCAAACGTTCCTGATTCGTATATGGCGTGCCCGGCAGCAATTGCATCAAGAAAAAGGTGATTGTTGCAATTAACCAAAGCGTGATGATCATGAAAAAGACACGTTTTAATACATATTTGATATAACTATTCACTAATGTTTCCCCCTAGCTTTTGACTTCTGACAGATGTTTCGCTACATTATTAGATAATGAACCAAAAATAAAGGAGCAATCAAATGAAAAAAAAATCTATCCCCTACGCAGTAGCTTTTCTACTGATTCTGGTTATTTTAATAAAAAATCTCATCAACCATTCCTTTACACTCATTCAATTATCTAATGATCTATTCTTATGGTCATTGCCGTTTCTGATTATCGGCGGTTTTTTATGGGTCTTTTCTTCGGGTTTCTTCGATCATTTTCAGCGATCGGTCCATCTTGCACGAACAAGGAACCGAAAGAAAAAACCAGAATTTTCCTCGCTCTCGTCTGCCAGCTACGGTATGTACAGCTTTTGGCTGATCATTGCCGGAATACTAATTGCTCTTTCTGCTATTTTCATGCTTTTTTCTTTGTTAGGATAAGTGAATATGAGAACGAGGTTGCGACATTTGCCGCAGCCTCGTTTTTTCTCATGCTCACGGTATTAACGATTATTCTTCAACGTATGTCCATTTGTAATCCCATGAAGCGCCTGCCGCATGGTGAACGATACCTTTGATTTTTTCATTCACTAGGTGACCTTCTGCTTTTTGGTACACCGGAACGACACCCATATCATCAGAGATGATCTTGATTGCTTTTTGGAAATCATCCCAACGGGCTTGTTCATCGCCAGCGTCTGTTGATGAAGCTGCTTTAACTGCTTCGTCATATTCTGCATTGCTCCAGCGACCACGGTTGTATGAATTACCTGTGACAAACAAATCAGTAAAGCTGCTTGGGTCTGCATAGTCAGCAGCCCATCCGCCTAGTACTGCGTCAAAATCACCCGAAGTTGAGCGGTCAAGACGTACAGAGAATGGAACAGGTGTTGGTTTGACTGTTACGCCATCCAAGTTTTCTTGGATTGAGTTTTGAACATATTCGATTACTTTTTTCGATGAATCATCATCAGAAGCCATCAAATCAAATTCTAAAGAATCAACGCCCAATTCTTTTTTCGCTTTTTCCCAATATTCTTTTGCTTTATCTTTGTCATAAGAAACTAATTTTCCAGCTTCTTTTGCAAAGTCTTCGTTCGTTGTTGGACTTTTTACCATATCTGATGGGATCAATCCTGTAGAGACAACTGATCCGTCACCTAGTACTTGTTTTACTAAAGCTTCACGATCGATAGAATAAGAAATAGCTTTTCTTAGGTTCACATTGTTGAATGGTGAATTCTTTTCACGTTGATTGAATTCGATATAGCTTGTCCGCGCTTCTTTAACAGAAGTATAAGCTGGATCGTTTGCGTTTTGCTGTGCTAACTCACCAGACAAGATCACGTCATCTGCTTGGCCATCTTTGAATAAGTTCAATGCAGTAGAAGATTCTTTTACTACACTGACTTTGATTTCAGAAAGTTTTACTGTATCTTTGTCCCAGTAATGATCATTTTTCTTATAAGTCCATTCTGTATCTGTTCCTGGTCCATCAAAATCTTCTAATGTGAATGGTCCATTATAAACAGCTTTATCACTTGCAGATGCATAGGCATCCCCATTTTCTTCCACTACGGATTGTTTTTGTGGGAAAAATGATGGGAAAGCAAGCAGATATTGGAAATATGGTGTTTGTTTCGTCAATTTGATTTCTAATTCATAGTCACCAACTGCTTTGATCCCTAGTTCTGATTTATCTTTCTTTCCAGCTGTAATGTCTTCTGCATTTTCAACTGGCGCATACAGGTAAGCATATTCAGAAGCTGTAGCTGGGGCTACTGTTCGTTGCCAGCCATAAACGTAATCCGCTGCTGTAACAGGATCACCATTTGACCATTTTGCGTCTTCTCGTAATTTGATTTTGTAAGTTAATCCGTCTTCACTGACTTCTGCCAACTCGCTAGCTCCTGCCGGCTGTGGTTTGCTGTCTTCATCAAGACGGTAAATTCCTTCATAAACGTTATTCAATGCTGTAAAACTGATTGTATCTGTTGCAACTGATAAGTCAGCTGTAGGCATTTCTTGAGGCACGACTAAGTTAAATACGCCTCCTCCATCTGCTGAACCGCTTTTTGCTGAACTACTGCTTGTGGCTGAACTGCCGCCATAACATCCAGCAAGTACAAGGCCGCATACCGCAACCAAACCAAATGTAAATTTCTTTTTCATTTTACGTACCTCTTTATTGTAATTTTCAGAATAATTAATATTTTCTGAAGTTGTTTAAGAGTTTAATGAATAATTATTAAAAAATCAACACTTTTTTTTGTCTTTTTCATAAAATAATGATTTTTTCGTGAGGTTTCAAGGAATTTTTCAGAAAAAATAGCTTTGTACAAGGTTTTCCATGGTCTTCCAAAAGCCATTAAATAATTTTCGTTATATTGTCTATTATTGCCATACAAAGATAAAAAAGAATAAACAAAAAGAAACTGTGACAAAAGTCTTGTCACAGTCCCTTATCTGAATAAACGGTGTTCAAAAGCTTGCATCTGCGGTAATAAGCCCAACCAAACGAAAAATATGAGGAGCTATTTTTGTTTGGCTGTTCTTATTACTTGATGCAGGACAGCTTTTTCACAACCTCTTTTTATTATTGAGAATCTGGTCGAGGAATAATCGTTTTTGCCATCCAAATATCCGGTTTGTCCCAGCCATTTGCATTTGGTAAGACACCTACGATTTTATAACCTAATTTTTCATAGAATTCATACGGATGTTCACGAAGGTTCTGGATAGAAGCCACTTTATCAAATGTATGCTCATACAGGTCCGTTTGACTTAACGTTGTTCCATGGTCTAAATCATCCGTACCTAAATAAATCGTGATTCCTCCTCTGGAAGCTACTTCTTTTTCTAAGTAATTGACTAATCGAGTACCTATTTGGTTCTTTCGTCGGGAGCTTTCTACAACTAATGGATGCAATTCCCAACCTGTGATACCGTATTGAGGGATTGCACCAATAAATCCTACTAACTCATCTTGGTCTACCGCTGCTACTGCGATTCGTTCTGGATTCATCATTTCTTCTACTTCTTCTGCCGAGCTGTCTCCATATTCTTCCGGCCAAGTCAGTCTCAGTAAATCAGAAAGCTGATCTTTCAATACTGGATTATTACGGTCAAATTCACTGATTATCATACGTCTTCCCCCTTGTTCTTGCTTATTCTAACAGTCCTTTTGAAAAAACGAAATGTTCTCGCTCAAAAATCTTTAGCTACCAATCAGTATCTCTATTCTTTCATTATTTATCTTACTTATAAAATAAAAAAATTATACAGAAACACTTTATTCAAAATAGGAAAGATCAGGAAAGCCATCAATTGGAGGAAAAAACTCTGTTTGTTCATCATGATATAGATTATCTTTTGCTTTAAAAAAAACCAATTATGAATTGACAAATAAAACCTGTTTTCATATAATAATCTTAATTTTTAGAATTTTTAGATAATTACAAAAAAGCAAAGGGAATCGGTAGAAATACTAAGAGGAACAAAAATTCATTATTGTCGTTTTCAATGTTTTTGTACTTGTTCGTTTTTAGGATACTTATTGATGATTTCAAGGTGTTCATGCCACCTTATTCATCACTTATCCTGTCTTAGGTTCACCTCTACTCCATCTACAGCCGCAGTCAGATCGATCACTCTTTAAAATTTTAACCCGTTTCAACGAAGAAAGAAGGAAATGAATATGAGTCAAAGTGTTTTCTTACCAAATTATACCATTGGAACAGATGCGTATGAAAAAGCAAATGGAATCGTCAAAGAATATGGGACAAAAGTAGTGCTGATTGGAGGGAAGACTGCACTTTCAAAGGCAGAAAACAAAATAAAAGTAGCTTTGACACAGGAAATAGAGGTTGTCGCCAGTCTCTGGTACGGGGGTAATTCAACTTATGGAAATATTGAACAGTTGATCCAGCATGAAAGTGTCCAAAAAGCAGACGTCCTGTTTGCAGTCGGTGGTGGCCGTGCTTGCGATACTGTAAAAGTCATTGGTGAAAAACTAGCTAAACCAGTCTTCACCTTTCCCACTATTGGTTCGAACTGTTCGCCCGTCACTGCGGTATGTGTCATCTATAACGAAGAAGGCGTAATGGACGGACTCTTCTTTCCTTCAAAACCACCTGTACACACCTTCATTGATACAGCAATTATTGCCGAAGCACCTGATAAATACTTATGGGCAGGTATTGGCGATGCTTTATCCAAAGAAGTCGAATCTACTTTTTCTGCTCGTGGCGATGATCTAGGCTACACGGATAGATTAGGAATCCAAATCGGAAAAATGTGCATTGATCGTCTCTTGACTTATGGTACGCAAGCATTGAAAGATAGTGCCGACGATCGTCCCTCATATGCAATTGAACAAGTCGTTTCGGATATCATTGTTACTACCGGATTGGTTTCTGTTTTAGTTAACAATAACTATAATTCTGCTATGGCACACTCATTCTATTACGGTACGACTGTTCTAGAAAAAATGGAGGGATACCTTCACGGAGCATCTGTCAGTTATGGTGTACTGACCTTATTGATGATGGATCAGCAGTTCGATTTGTTTGATAAAATCTATGTGTTTATGAAAAAGAACCAACTTCCAGTATCGTTAACCGACATGAATCTCAATGTCACGACCGATTTAGAAGCAATCTTAGATAAAGCCATGGCAACAAATGATATTAAACATGTGCCTTATGAAATCACCCGAGAAAAATTTAAACAGGCCATTCTTGACGTAGAAACTTATCATGCTACACAAGAAAGCCAGCAAGGATATAAGAAAATCAGTTAAATAATTGCTAAAACCCCCATCAAGCAGGCTGTCATCAAATTGAGGACATTTCTTTGCTTGATGAGGGTTTTTCTTGTCAAAAAAAGCTTTATAGCTTTCGCTATAGAATCTTTTCTCTTATTTAAGTTGAACAGTTCCTTAATTAAGAAAACTGCTCCTTTTATGGTAATTGAAAAAACGAGTAGGATACGATTATTTGGCAACTGTTTTTTTCATTTGCTTGCTTCGCAATTGTCCGCAAGCTGCATCAATATCTGTACCATGTTCTTTACGTATCACACAGTTTACGCCGTTTTTCTTCAATACATCATAAAATCTCAATACATCAGCTTTTGGACTGCGAGAATATTGATCATGTTCACTGACTGGATTATATGGAATCAAGTTGACATATGCTAATTTTTTCTTATCTTTTAATAGATCTGCTAATTGTTGCGCATGCTCTGGTCTATCATTTACTTGATTCAACATGATATATTCAAACGTGATTCGACGGTTTGTTTTCTCTAAATACTCATCCACAGCTTCCATCAATTTCTCAATTGGGAAACTTCGGTTGATCCGCATGATCGATGTTCGCACCTCATTATTCGGCGCGTGCAAGGAAATAGCCAGATTGACTTGCAAGCCGTTATTAGCGAATTCCTTGATTTTGTGTGCTAATCCACTAGTGGAAACTGTAATGTGCCGAGCACCAATTGCCAATCCTTTGGCATCATTGATGATATGCAAAAAGTCCATTACATTGTCGTAATTATCAAATGGCTCACCGATCCCCATTACAACGACATGTGAAACGCGTTCGCCAAGATTGCGCTCATCAAAATAATGTTGGACCATCATGATCTGTGCAACAATTTCTCCAGCAGTCAGATCACGGTTCTTTTTGAGCAGCCCGCTTGCACAAAACGTACAGCCGATATTACATCCTACTTGTGTCGTCACACAAACTGACAAGCCATATTCTTGTCTCATCAGTACAGTCTCAATCATGTTTTTATCAGGGAGTTCAAACAAATATTTTACTGTACCATCCGAAGCTTCTTGGACGACCATCTGTTTTAGAGGATTGATGATAAAATGCTCCGATAATTTTTCGATCAATTGTTTCGATAGATTCGTCATTTCTGTGAAATTACTTACACGTTTTTGATACAACCATTCCCAAACTTGGGCAGCTCGGAATTTTTTCTCGCCGTTTTCTATAAACCAATTGATTAATTCTTCATTCGTCAAGCCATAAATGGACTGTTTTTCCAAAGTATTTTCCCTCTTTTTCTCAAAGTTTCGCTACATACTATACATGATTCATTTCCTTAATGCAATACTTCACAAATAAATCGAATAGAACTTTAATCTCACAAAAACTAAAAAGACAAGACATCATACCGTATTAGAAAAGATGGAAAAAAACCATTTTTTCTTTTGGTATCATCATGCCTTGTCTTTTTATTGGTTATTCGTTTTTCAACCCTTCATCAAACAAGTTTTACATGTCATTATCGTCCGGCAACGTTTCTGATGTTTCTTCCTGCTCAATGAATACTTTCCGAGGCTTGCTTCCTTCTGACGGGCCAACAACTCCATGAGCTTCCAGTTCATCTACTAAACGTGCTGCTCGGTTGTAACCGATCCGAAATCTTCTTTGGAGAAGGGAAATACTTGCCGTTTGCATTTCAACGACAAGTGCTTTTGCTTCTTCAAACAGCTCATCTTGTGGCTGTTCTGGAGCACCTGTCGTTTCAACTTCATCTGTCGGCATCATTTTCTCTTCATAATGAGCTTCTTGCTGATCTGTAACAAATTGAACGACCCGTTCTACTTCGTGGTCAGAAATGAATGCTCCTTGCACACGGATCGGTTTATTCTCACCCATTGGCAAGAATAGCATATCTCCTCGCCCTAAGAGCTTTTCTGCCCCATTAGAATCAATGATCGTCCGAGAATCTGTACCGCTTGATACCGCAAATGCCATTCTGGAAGGTACATTTGCTTTGATGATTCCTGTGATAACATCCACACTTGGACGTTGAGTAGCTAGGATCATATGAATCCCCGCTGCCCGAGCCATTTGCGCTAAACGAATAATCGCATCTTCAACTTCATTGCTGGCTACCATCATCAAATCAGCTAATTCATCTACGATCACTACGATGAATGGTAAGGTTGGATGTTTCGTTCCGTTTTCCAAGTTTTTCTGTTGAACAAATTCATTGTAACCAGAAATATTTCTTACTCCGGTTGCCGCGAATTTTTCATATCGTTCTTCCATTTCTTGTACTACTTTTTGTAAGGCTTGCGCTGCTTTTCTAGGGTTCGTCACGACCGGCGTCAACAGATGAGGTATGCCGTTGTACATATTCAATTCAACCATTTTCGGATCGATCATCATCAGTTTTACTTCATGGGGCTTAGCACGCATTAATATACTTGTGATAATCCCATTAATTGCTACTGACTTCCCACTACCAGTCGAACCAGCCACGAGTAAGTGAGGCATCTTCGAAAGATCAGCCGTTTGTACCCGTCCAGAAACATCACGTCCTAAAGGTACTTCTAGTAATTTATCTGGGTGGTTTGGTTGTGCTTCGATGATTTCTCTAAAGGAAACCATACTGATCTTTCCATTTGGTACTTCAATACCAATCAGTGATTTACCTGGAATCGGTGCTTCCATCCGGACATCTTTCGCCGCTAAAGCAAGCGCGATATCATCTGTTAAGTTCACAATTTTACTTACTTTTACCCCTACAGCCGGCTGGACTTCGAATTTTGTGACGGATGGTCCTAAGCTGGCTTTGACGACCTTGGCATCGACACCGAAACTTTGGAAAGTTTGTTCTAATACGCCGATATTTTTTTCAATTTTTTTATACTCATCACTTTGATCCACAGTTGGTATAGAATCAAGCAAATCAACTGTCGGTAATTCATAGTCTTGATTTTCCTGTTCTGCTTCAATCTCAAATTCTAATGAGGTACCGTCATCCTCTGGCAACTCATCTGAAAAACCTTCTGCTGTATTGGTCTGTTTTGGTGTATCTGGTACTGGTTTCTCTAGATTCGCAGGATGGATATTTTCTTGAAAACTGTCGATTGGAACAAAACTTAGCTGCTCCGGCTCTGTATTTTCTGGTTCCTGCCATTCATCAGCAGTATTTTCCCTTTGCTGGCTCACCGCTTTTTTCTTCTCATATTCTGCAGCTTCTTTTTCTGCAGCTTCTTTTGCAGCTAAGCGCCTTGCTTCTTTCGCTTCTGCGCGCTGTTTCATTCTCTCTTCCTTTGCCGCTTGCTTTCGAGCTTGCTTGGCAGGATCACCTTCCAATAATTCCTGTACTCGTTCTCCAATTGATTGGATACCATTTAACAGCTGATAGCCTTCCAGATTACTGAACAGGAATGCTCCTCCTGCCAGTAATAGCACTGCTGCTAAATAACTTCCAGGCTGTGCAATCAAGAAGTAAGTAAAATGATAAAGGATTGCTCCAATCATCCCACCACCAACGTTATTGTCTACTTGACTTTGTTTTATATCACTGGCTAACAAATCCCATGTCGTCCCCATGATATTTGGTTCCCCAGTATGGAGTTTGCCAAATAAATGGGCATGTAACAATAATAAGATACCGAAATAAAAGAGTATGCCGCCAAACCAGCGTCGGTTTTTACCAATTGAAAACTCTGTATTCTTAATGACAATCCAAAATCCTAATACGGCTAATAAAAGACAGAGGATTTGGTAAGTATTTCCTGCAATGATCCGAAAGCCGTTTGCAATCAATATTCCTAAAAAACCTAATTTTAAAAAGCCGAAGACAGCAAATAAAATCAAGGCAAACCCAACACCAATCGTCAGCATTTGTTCCTGCTGCTGTTTTTGCTTTTTCGTTTTTTTCGTCTTTTTCCTTTTTTTAGTAGGCCGTTTCTTTTGTGCCATTTATTATCCCTCATTTCATCAAGTTTCATTATACAAAAAAAAGTAAGGGAACTAAAGTTTTGTTTGAAAGAACTGACGCTTTCTTTCATTTTTCAGCTTATTTTACAGTTTTTCTTAATTTCTAAATGATTTTATCAAGAAAAGGCACGGCCATATCCAGCCGTACCTTCTTGTTTTAAGTATGTGAACTAAAGGTTCTCTCCATTTTCTTCAATCAGTTTTTGGTACCAGTAATAACTGTCTTTCTTATATCGTTCCAAAGATCCTTCTTGTGTTTCATCTTGATCAACATATACAAATCCATATCGCTTTTGATAACCGTTCAGCCAGCTAAGCAAATCTGTATAAGACCAGGTGCAATAGCCTAGGACTTCTGCTCCATCCGAAATTGCTTCTTTGATGGCTTTGACGTGGCTTTGTAAGTAATTGATTCGATAGTCGTCATGGATTTGTTTATCTTCTGTCAACTTGTCATACTCTCCTAAGCCATTTTCCGTAATCAGTACCGGCATGCGGTAACGGCTTGTGATACGACGCAGTCCGATCCTTAATCCTTCTGGGTCAATCTCCCAGTCCCAATTTGTTCGTTCGACAAATGGATTCTCAACTTTTTTATACATTCCAGGAACTCCAGTTTCTTCTGATGAACCTTTTTTTCCTGTCGTATTCATTTTTCCTGCACCAACTCCGTTTAATGGATTGAATGCATTCGTCGCCGTTTGATAGTAATTGATCCCAAGAAAATCTGGTTTAGCAGATTCTAGCAATTCTGCATCGCCAGCTTCAATCGTTGGTGCCCATCCTTTTTCTTCTAAGAACCTCATGGCAGCAATCGGATATTTTCCCCACATATAGACATCCATCCAATAATTGGCCATCAGGTCTTCTGCATTTTCAGCAGCCAGAACATTTTCAGGATTACTGTCAATTGGATAATTTGGCGTATACGCAAAGCTTGGTCCGATTTTTCCAGGCATTTCTAACTCGTGAAATTTATTGATGACAGATGCATTTGCTAAATTAGCAATATGGTTAACTTCATACATTCGTTTCGGGTCTGTCACACCTGGCGGATGTGCTGCTAACAAATAACCTAATGAAGTGAAGATATTTTGTTCATTCAAACTAATCCAGTAATGGACTTTCCCGCGGAATGCCTCAAATAATGTTTCTGCATAATGAGTGAAATCTTCAATGATCTGACGTGATTCCCAACCATTATATTCATCTTGCAATGCTTGTGGAAGATCCCAATGATATAAAGTCAACATAGGTTCGATATCGTTTTCAATCAATTCGTCGATCAATCTCTCATAAAAAGCGAGCCCAGCTTGATTGACTTCTCCTCGTCCATTAGGAAAAATCCGTGTCCAAGCTACAGAGAATCGGTAAGCTTTCAGACCTTGTTCTTTCATTAAAGCAATATCTTCTTTATAACGATGATAGTGGTCTACTGCCAAATCACCGTTCGTTCCTTTAAATGTCTTTCCAGGTATCCGTACAAATCGATCCCAGACTGATTCTCCTTTCCCATCTTCTTGCCAAGCTCCTTCTACTTGATACGCTGCAGAAGCAGAGCCCCACAGAAAATCTTTTGGAAATGAGGTAAGTTCTTTGTGTTCCATTCATCTCTTCCTTTCCTATAACCTTCAATCGTTCCTCTTTTAGAATAACACGAAACCCCTTCCACAACAAAATAAAATTATGTAAAGGAGGTTGTGACAGAAGTGGTCAGCTTCAAGAAACAAGAAGTAATGTACGAAAATTGCTTCTCAAAGTTTTGTAAAATTTCGGCTTATTTTTCGAAGAAGCTACTTCTGGAACACCGTGTATAAGAGGTTGTGAAAAAGCTACCCTGCATCAAGTAATAAGAACAGCCAAATAAAAACAGCTTCTTATGTTTTTACTTGGCTGGATTTATTACCGCAGATGCAAGCTTTTGAACACCGTTTACCAAGAGGTTGTGAGCCTGCCATTCAGCTCCGAGTCACAAGGAGTTGGCAGGAGAACACTGTTTATTCGGAAAAAGGGACTGTGACACGTCTTTTGTCACAGTCCCCTATTTGTTAATTTCTCGGCGTAACATCTTCGCCAAACCATTTATCGGATATTTTTTGGAATTCACCTGTTTTCTCTAGTTGATCTAGGGCTTCATTGATTTTTTTCACTAATGTACTATCTGACTTTCGTGCACCAACTGCAAAATCCTCACTTTCATAAGAACCTTTTGTTATGTTGAAGTCTTCTAGTTCGTTTCTTTGTTTCAAATAATAGTCTGCGTATACTTTATCCATCAGCAGACCATCGACCCGTCTGCTTTTCAGATCGATCAATGCTTCATTAAAACTATCATACAAAACAGCATCTTGGTTTTTGACTATCTCTTTTAATACTTCTGGTTGTTTCGTAAATACATCATAACCAGATGACCCATTTTGCGCACCTAATCTCTTATTATTCATTTGTCCAAAGTTTGTGATTCCTGATTCTTTAGGTGTGATCAGCACTTGATCGTTTTCCATATAAGGTTTTGTAAATTGCACTTTCTTTTCTCTTGCCGGCGTTTTGGAATAGCCGTTCCATATCAAATCGATCGTTCCATTGTTCAGTTCAAATTCCTTCATTGACCAGTCAATGGGCTGAAAGTCTACCGTAATCCCATATTGTTCAAAGACTGCTTTGGCTAAATCAATATCAAATCCTGTGAGCTTCCCGTCTTTATCTCTAAATCCCATAGGAACAAATGTATCGTCTAAACCTATAACGATTTTTTTCTCTTCGTTGATAGTCGCCCAATTATCTGCTGAAGTTTTTTTGTTCGAACAGCCTGCAAAAAGAAGAAGACCTGCGATCAAAGCGAATAGAAAACTGGTTTTTTTCATCTCTATCTTCTCCTTTCTTAATGAATTGGGGAAACTTTTAGTAATTGATCACCGACATTTTCTGCAAATACTAAATCATGGGTGACAATAATTTGGGTTACCCCATCTTCTTTCAATGATAGGATCAAACGCTCGACTTGCTGGCGTAATTCAGGATCTAAAGCACTTGTTGGTTCATCATAAGCCAATACCCGTGGATTCATAGCCAATGCTCTGGCAATCGCTACCCGCTGTTTTTGTCCGCCAGAAAGCTGATAAGGATAGTTATTCAATAAATCACTAATCCCTAATGAAGCCGCTAATTCTTCTGCTTTTTTGGTGTATTCTTCTTTTGTCTGTTTCAATACCATTTTTGGTGCTAAGGTAATGTTTTCAAAAATATTCAGATGTGGAAATAGCTGGAAGTCTTGGAATACGACTCCTACAACTTGTTCTTTCATTTTAAGCTCGAATGGGTTGAACGGTACACCATCTAAATAAAATTCTCCGCTGTCAGAACTTTCTAAGCCAGCCAAGATACGTAAAAGCGTGGTTTTACCGCCACCGGAAGGCCCTACGATAGCTAATGTTTTCCCATCTGGAATGATTAGATTCAAATCTTTGATTATTTTTTTTTCACCAAATGCTTTGTTCACTTTCTTCAATTCAATCATATTTCTTCCTCCTATCAGTTAGCGGTAATAATTTAATTTTCCTTCAACTTGTTTCATTACGATTGTTAGAATACCAGTCAATGTAAGATAGATGATTGCCACGCCTAGCAAAGGCAGTAAAGTCGCGTCGCGTTCCATCGCGATTTTCCCAGCACGCATTACGTCACCTAAACCTAATATATAGATCAAGGAAGAATCTTTGACCAAGTTGATAACTTCATTCCCTACAGAAGGTAAAACAATCTTTGTCACTTGTGGGATGACGATTTTCGTCACCGTTTGAAAGGGACTTAATTGCAAAACTTGCGCTGCTTCATATTGACCTTGAGGAATCGATTGTATCCCTCCACGAAAGATCTCTGCAAAATAAGCTGCATAGTTTAAGATAAAGGCAATGAGTGCTGCTTCGAAACGATCAAAAACGATCCCAATCGTCGGCAACCCATAAAAAATAAAAATCAGTTGCAACAACAGCGGTGTTCCCCGCATAACCCATACATATGTTTGAAGCAAGTAGCGTAGCGGCTTAAAATGCAAAGACAATCCTAATGCTAAAACAATCCCTAATGGTAATGAGCCAATCAAGGTAAATAAAAATAATTTCAATGTTGTGAGTGCTCCTACTAATAATTGCGGCATAACTTCAATCAAATACTCCATCTTCTTTTCCTCCTTTAAAATAAAAAAATCCTCTTGGCAAATGCCAAGAGGACGTATTATACGTGGTTCCACCTCTGTTTATTTTTTCCTTGCAGAAAAAACCTCACACAGTCGTTGCCGTTCAGATGAAAACAAAAAGTCCTTTGATCCGAAGATCAAAGGACGTTAATCACGTGGTTCCACCTTTTTTTACCGGCTCCTCACGGAAAAGCCAGCCTTATCTGGTCATCTAGCAACGACCGCAGCTGTAACGGGCTCCCCGGATTTTCCTACTATACGCTTCAGAAAATCGACTCCAAGATGTGTTTCACGGTTAACTGCTGCCTCTTTCCACCAACCAGAGACTCTCTAAAAACACCTAACGGCTACTCTTCTTTTCGATGTCATTTGTTTTAACTTTACGTGTAATTTACATGATTATTTTTCATTTGTCAACTCTTTTTTATGATACACTAATAAAAAAAGGAGGGTGATGCGTGATGAGTCGTGCAACCGAACAAGAAGCTTATGAACTACTAAAAAAACTGGATATCTCTTTTCAAAAAGTCGATCATCCTGCGATTACGTCAGTCAAAAATGTCCTTTTTTCCCTACCTGGTCCGCAAGTAAAAAATCTATTATTGAAATCAAGAAAAGGAAAACAAATCTATCTTGTCATCTTGCCTGATGAAAAGCATGCCGATTTAAAAGAACTAGCTGAACAATTAAAAGAAAAGCGCTTATCTTTTGTTTCTGAAGAACAGCTTCCTGACCTCCTAGGCGTTCCAGCAGGTACAGTGACTCCATTAGCATTGATGCACGACAAAGAGAAAAAAATCCAAGTCGTGATCGATGCTGCTATTGATCGTCAAGATACCGTAGGCTTTCATCCAAATATCAATACCACTACGTTGATCATGGATTTTTCCGACTTTGAAAAGATACTTGTTTACTTAGAACATCTGCCAGTTTATGAAAATTTGTAATGATAGAGTAGTTTTCTTATTTCCCAATTCAAGCGTCTTTTTCTTTATTTAGCACAAAATATATCAGAAATTCTTTTGGCCAATCAAACAATGTAACAACTAGTATGAACGCTGAAAACTAATACGAGTATTCTTCCATAGTTAGCCAAATCCATATTTATTGATTCTACGAAAAAAGAAGCATATATAAAAATGCTTCTTTTTTCGATTATAAATCGGAATTTTATTCTTTTGATTTCAGTCATATTTAACAAAAAATATTATATTCTAACTAAACTTTTTTATATTTTTGTAAGAATATCCCAGCACAGATAGTTACTATCAATAAACCAATGATTACAGCAAAACTAGATTTTTTACTACTTGTTTTAGGAAGAATGCTTTTTGATTTATTTGTTATCTGTTTAGGTACAGCTCTCTTACTAATATAATTGGTTCTTTGTTCGCTGGATTCTCCTGTATGAGCAAATATTTGCAATTTTTGAGAGAATAGATTTCTAATTTTCTCTCTCTCTGTCTTCTCTGGAAAATTTTTCCACGGTGTTATATGGCTACCTGGTATAGATATATTTGTTTTTTCCGGTGTATAACTGTTTTTGATGTTATACCCGTCAATCGTCGTACTGTATTCGGGCACGTTGTCTTCCGTTACAGTATAGATGATTTCTTGCCCGTCTCTGTATTTTGGCAGATTTGTGAAACGATAGCGCC
>NZ_BEHC01000033.1:0-704 GCF_003112495.1 Enterococcus sp. H57 | reverse complement strand
TACACCTGTAACCATGCCGAACACAGAAGTTAAGCTTCTTAGCGCCGATTGTAGTGAGGGGTTGCCCCTTGTGAGAGTAGGACGTCGCCACGCTTAAGTTATCCATGGAGGTTTAGCTCAGCTGGGAGAGCATCTGCCTTACAAGCAGAGGGTCAGCGGTTCGATCCCGTTAACCTCCATATGAGCCGTTAGCTCAGTTGGTAGAGCATCTGACTTTTAATCAGAGGGTCACAGGTTCGAGCCCTGTACGGCTCATATTTTTGCGGGTGTGGCGGAATTGGCAGACGCACTAGATTTAGGATCTAGCGCCTTACGGCGTGGGGGTTCAAGTCCCTTCACCCGCATAATTTAAGTTTTACATGCCGGCTTAGCTCAGTTGGTAGAGCATCTGATTTGTAATCAGAGGGTCGAGGGTTCAAGTCCTTTAGCCGGCATCTTTAAACACGCGGAAATAGCTCAGTGGTAGAGCACCACCTTGCCAAGGTGGGGGTCGCGGGTTCGAACCCCGTTTTCCGCTTTGCCAAAGCAATCGCGCCGGGGTGGCGGAACTGGCAGACGCACAGGACTTAAAATCCTGCGGTGAGTGATCACCGTACCGGTTCGATTCCGGTCCTCGGCATTTCAAATATGCGCCCATAGCTCAACTGGATAGAGTGTTTGACTACGGATCAAAAGGTTAGGGGTTCGACTCCTCTTGGGCGCGT
>NZ_BEHC01000032.1:0-60961 GCF_003112495.1 Enterococcus sp. H57 | reverse complement strand
CCAAGAAAATCATTGAATTACAGAACACCAATCGAAATATTTTTGAGCTATGTACAAGAAGCATTTTATTCTAGCTTAATTTGACAAATCATATTTTTTTCAGTTTCTTAATCAATGTAAAAAATTCTGTTTTGCGGGATCGATTTTATCATTTTATTGATCAAGATTTTTCCATTTCCAATCCAATACTTCTGGCAGATCAATACCATTTTCACGAATATAGTTTTGATGTTCTTGTAATTTCTGATCCATTTTTTCCGCAAAATCTTCTGCTTGACTTCCTTTGATTTTTAAAGCTGCGTCTTTTGCCAAATGATAACGATCAAGTTCATTTACTACACGCATGTCAAATGGTGTCGTGATATCTCCATTTTCTTTGTAGCCATGAATCATTAAATGATGGTTATGACGATCAAAGAAAATCGTGCGGACCAATGTTTCATAACCGTGGAAAGCAAATAAGATCGGTTTGTCTTTTGTAAAATATTGATCAAATTCTTCATCGCTCAACCCACGCGGATCTTGACTTGGATGACGTAATTTCAATAAATCTACGACATTAATGAACCGAATTTTTAGTTTTGGGAATTCTTCCAGCAGCAAAGTTGCAGCTGCTAATGCTTCTAAGTTAGATTCCGTTCCTGCAGCAGCAATGACCAATTCAGGTTCCTCCTCTTTTGCTGTCGAAGCCCAATCAATGATTTTCAAGCCTTCATTCACTAAGACGGCTGCTTCTTCTGCTGAGTAAAATTGAGCACGCGGATGTTTGGAAGAGATGATCAAATTGATTTTTTCTGACGAGCGGAATGCTTTATCCATGACTGCGAGCAATGTATTTGCATCCGCAGGCAGATATTCACGGATGAACTCCGCCTTCTTTTCTGCCAAATGTGTCAATATTCCTGGATCTTGGTGGCTATATCCATTGTGATCTTGCTGGAAGACTGTTGAGCTTGCAATGAGATTTAGCGAAGGATAATCATTTCGCCAAGAAAGGTCATGTGATTTCCGCATCCATTTGAAGTGCTGAGTCAACATAGAATCAACCACTCGCAAGAATGATTCGTAACTTGCAAAAAAACCATGCCGTCCAGTCAGAACGTACCCTTCTAAGAACCCTTCATCTTGGTGTTCCGATAATTGACTGTCGATGACGCGACCAGATGGCGAAAGCCATTCATCATTTTCTGGTTCGATTTTTTCCATCCATTGGCGATTTGTCGTTTTGAAAACTTGATTCAATCGGTTTGATTTTGTTTCATCTGGTCCAAATATACGAAAATTTTCTGGATTTTTCTCAATGATCTCGCGAACGAATTTACCAAGTTCGGTCATATCTTCTGCTTTAATGGAGCCTGGTTTTTCAAATTGCAAAGTATATTTTTTCCAATCTGGCATAATAAGCGGTTTTGGATCGATTCCACCATTGGTGATAGGATTTTTTGCCATTCTTTGGTCACCAGTAGGCGCGATTTCTCTGATTTCTTCTAAAATACGTCCTTGTGCATCAAATAATTTTTCTGGTTCATAGGATTTCAGCCAACGGAGTAAAGCATCTGCATGATCCATATGTTCTTGATCTACAGGAATCGGTACTTGGTGTGCTCGGAAGGTTCCTTCAATTGGTTCCCCGTCCCATTCTTTTGGACCGGTCCATCCTTTTGGTGTGCGTACGATCAATACTGGCCATTTTGGCATCACGACATCTGTTGCTGTCTTCAGGCGAGCTTCTTTTTGGATGGATTTGATTTTCTCGATTGCTTGATCCATTTTTTCAGCCATAACAGGATTTAATTTTTCTGGATCATTTCCTTCAATAAAGAAAGGTTCCCAGCCAAGTCCGTTAAAGTAATTTGCTAATTCTCCATCTGATTTACGTGCCAAGATCGTTGGGTTGGCTATTTTTGCACCATTTAAATGAAGGATCGGTAAAACAGCTCCATCTATCACTGGATTGATAAAGACATTTGAGAACCAGCTTCCAGCTAAAGGACCGGTTTCTGCTTCACCATCACCAATCACGACAGCAGAGATTACTTCAGGATTGTCTAATACAGCTCCGACTGCATGTGAAAGAGAGTATCCAAGCTCTCCGCCTTCATGGATAGAACCTGGTGTTTCTGGTGCTGCATGAGAAGCAATGCCTCCAGGAAATGAAAATCGTTTGAATAATTTTTGCATTCCTGTCTCATCTTCCGTTACTTCTGGATAGATCTCTGTGTAACTTCCATCTAAATAAGCATTCGATACCATGACTTGTCCACCGTGTCCTGGCCCTTCGATATAAAACATGTTCAAATCATATTTATTGATGACTCGGTTCAAATGGACATAAATAAAATTTTGGCCAGGAATCGTTCCCCAATGACCGATTGGATGTTTTTTGACATCTTCTGGTTTCAGTGTACGTCTCAGTAAGGGGTTATCTTTAAGATAAAGTTGCCCAACAGAAAGATAATTAGCAGCACGCCACCAAGCCGTCATTTTATCAAAGTATTCTTTACTAGAATAATCCATACATAACACTCCTTTTCATTATTACTCTTATTCTAGCGCAGATACTCCCAATTGAAACCTAATAAGCACTTCTGTTCATTTGTTTGGATTTTATATCTAGCCAAATGAACAGGTATAAAAAACCACGAAATTTTTCCTTTCGCTGACGTTTTTTACATTGATCCAAAAAACTTGTCGTTATCACAATGGCTGTTCCGCAGTTCATTTCGCTCCTCATCATGCATAATTTGCTGAATGACGCTAGGCCAGTTAACACATTGTTGGAAAACTGGGGCTGGATCGAGCAATTCCTTTCCTGATTGATCCGTTTTATGTAAAAGTCTCTGTTATCTTTGTCAATATGTGAATTGGTATCCCAGCTACTATGCTAATTTCTACAGGGATTATCCAAAATTTGGATCGTGACGAAATCGAAGCGGCGTAATCGGAAATATCAATAACTTCAACGTGA
Organism: Enterococcus sp. H57; assembly: GCF_003112495.1. Classification (NCBI taxonomy): domain Bacteria; kingdom Bacillati; phylum Bacillota; class Bacilli; order Lactobacillales; family Enterococcaceae; genus Enterococcus; species Enterococcus sp. H57. Next base: position 57,993 of record NZ_BEHC01000032.1, on the reverse strand, counting down.
TTTTTCTTTTAACTGTCAACGGACCGACAAACTCAAACTTTTATGGTGCAGGTTCCACTGATCTTCTAGTTACTTGGCTATACCTGACTGTCACTAAAATAGATTACAATCTAGCTTCCGTTATCGGTATCTTGATCTTTATCTATATGCAAAAATTTATATACTACTAGAAAAAAGAAAGTCGAATTTTTTACTTTTCTTTTTCTCTTTTTTGGTTAGCTGACACGCTACCAGACTAAAGTCATGGAACTCTTAGGTAATACGTCTTAATGAAAACAAAAAAATCCCGCAACCCCTGATTTCACAGGATTTGCGGGATTTTTTGATTAGTCTTTGTTCAAGTCGCGAAGCAATTCATCGATATGGTTGCCATAGACAACTGATTCATCAAGTTCAAAGAACAATTCAGGTGTCTTATAAATACTTAGATTGTGCCCTAATTCTCGACGAATCAATCCTGATGCTTTATTCAATCCATCTTGTGCTTTTTTCTTATCTGATGCTAAGTCAGATAAAATGCTGTAATAGATCGTTGCTTGCTGTAAGTCCCCCGTAACTTTCACATCTGTGATCGTTACGTTCTCCACACGAGGGTCACGGACCTTTTTGCGCAAAATATCATTGACTTCTTTTAAGATTTCTTGACCGACTCGGCGATCACGGTAGTTAGCCATAATGATTGGCCTCCTTTTATCAGTTTTTAGTCATTTTTGACTTCTTCCATGATAAATCCTTCAATTACGTCATCTACTTTGATGTCATTGAATTTTTCAATCATTGCACCACATTCATAACCCATTTTGACTTCTTTCACGTCATCTTTGAATCGTTTCAGACTTGCAAGTTGTCCTTCATAGATTACGATTCCGTCACGGATTACACGGACACCGCTATCTCTACGAATATATCCTTCTGTTACATAGGCACCTGCAATCGTACCAACTTTAGAAACTTTGAAGGTTTCACGAACGATCATTTGACCAGTGATTTTTTCTTCAAATTCAGGGTCTAGCATCCCTTTCATCGCAGTTTCGATTTCTTCGATGGCTTTATAGATGATACGGTGAAGACGAATATCGACTTCTTCAGTATCAGCTTGCACTTTTGCCTGCGGTGTAGGACGAACGTTGAAACCGATGATAATAGCGTTGCTGGCTGCTGCTAAGGTTACATCACTTTCATTGATTGCTCCGACAGCTGAATGGACGATTTTTACACGGACACCTTCCACATCAATCTTCTTCAATGATGCAGCCAGTGCTTCTGCTGAACCTTGTACATCTGCTTTGATGATTACGTTAACTTCTTTCAATTCGCCTTCTTTCAGGCTTTCAAATAAGTTGTCCAAAGTCACACGGCTTGTGGCAGCACGGTTTTCCAATAATGCACGTTTTGCGCGTTCTTCACCCGCTGCACGTGCTGTCTTTTCGTCTTCGAAGACTACGAAACGGTCACCTGCTTGAGGTACATCATTCAAGCCAGTGATTTCTACTGGCGTTGCAGGTCCTGCTTCTTTATCGCGACGGCCAAGATCGTTTGTCATTACACGGACACGTCCGTAAGTATTACCGACAACGATTGGGTCACCAACGTGAAGTGTTCCTTCTTGGACAAGTAAGGTTGACACAGGACCTTTACCTTTATCAAGACGTGCTTCGATCACTGTTCCGATTGCGCGTTGTGTTGGATCTGCTTTTAAATCTTCTACTTCTGCGACTAACAGGATCATTTCCAGCAATTCTTCGATGTTTTGGCCGAATTTCGCTGAGATCTCAACAAAAATCGTTTCTCCACCCCATGCTTCAGGAATTAACTCATACTCACTTAATTCTTGCATAACATGCTGAGGATTTGCACCTGGTTTATCAATTTTATTTACAGCGACGATGATTGGAACGCCTGCAGCTTTGGCATGGTTGATTGCTTCAACTGTTTGTGGCATGACGCCATCATCTGCAGCAACAACTAAGATCGTGATATCTGTGATACTTGCTCCACGTGCACGCATACTTGTAAAGGCCGCATGTCCTGGTGTATCCAAGAAAGTGATTGGTTTACCATCAATATCGATCTGGTAGGCACCGATATGCTGTGTGATTCCGCCGGCTTCGCCGCTTGTTACACGTGAATGGCGCAATGTATCCAATAAGGTTGTTTTCCCGTGGTCTACGTGTCCCATAATCGTTACTACTGGCGGACGTGAGACTAATTTATCTGGATCGACTTCTTCTGCCTCGAAGAATTTATCGATATCAGCAATGTCAACTTGGACTTTTTCTTGTGGTTCCATGCCATAATCCGTCGCTAACAGTTCAATCGTATCTTTATCCAGTGCTTGGTTTTGATTGACCATAACACCAAGCATAAATAATTTTTTAATGATTTCTGCTGGCTCACGATGAATTTTTTTCGCAATATCTGCTACGTTCATACCTTCAGTATACTCTAATACATCTGGCAATTCACGGAATTTGCGTGGTGGTACAGCTGGTTTAGTTGATTGTTGCTGTTTGCCTTTTTTACCTTTTTTATTATAACGATTACGGTTATTATTATTAAATTTGCCGCGATTGTTATTGTTTGGTTTGTTGTTATTGTTAGTACGGTTTTGATTGCCGCCTTGGCTCGTTCCTTGACGATTTTGGCTGCTGGTATTTCCCGTATTATTTTGGTTTGTTGTTGGTTTTTTTCCTTGATTCACTTGACCGCTCCCTTGACCGCGATCTTGATAACTGCGGTTATTTTTATTTTTTTGTTGATTGTTCGTTGTTTCTTTTTTACGTTGATCGTTCGGCTGTTGATTGGCTGGTTTTCTGCTTGCTTGTTGTGCAGCTTGTTGTTTCGTGCTTGGGTTTTTGAACGCTTGTTGCAATTTCTTCTCATCACTGCTAGTAATCGCACCCATATGGTTTTTCACATCGATGCCAAGTTGTTGTGCTTTTTCCACGACGTCTTTACTAGATTTTTTGAGTTCTTTTGCTAATTCATAGATTCTTTTGTTGCCCATGCAATCACCTTCCTAACCTTCAATTAGCTCCTTGGTCTTCTTCGCAAATCCGGCATCCATTATTCCGAATACCTTGCGAGGTTTTCCGATCATCTGCGTGATTTCTGCTTCAGAAAATAGCTCAAAGCAAGGAACTTCATAATATGAACTCTTATCTTTTATCTTTTTTCTTGTATTCTCGCTTGCATCGGTTGCCACAAACACCAATTTTGCTTTTTGTTTGCGGATTTCAGCAATGGTCAGTTCTTCACCCGTGATTAGTTTTCCCGCGCGCATCGCTAGACCGATGAGATTCATGGCTTTTTGCCGATTAACTGTATTCATTTTCCAAATAACTCTTTACGTGCTTTTTGGTGAGTGACATAGTCAAGAAGTTCTTGATAAAACTCATCTGTTAATGTTGTTTCGAGTACTCGATCGAGAATTTTTTTATCCCAAGCTTGTTGTACTTCTTCCGGCTCAAGTGAGACATACGCTCCTCGTCCAGGCATTTTTCCAGTTGGATCGATCGATACTTCCCCTTCTTTTGAACGGGTGATTCGGACCATCTCTTTTTTAGGTTTCATTTCACCTGAAACCACGGATTTGCGTAAAGGAATTTTCCTTTGTTTCATCTCTTTGCCTCCTTACTAAAGTTAAGCTTCTGGTTTTTCTTCGACCGTTTCATTGTTGAATGCAATTGTTTCATATTCATCGTCTGTTAAATCTGACTGAACGATTGCTTCATCATGCAGTTCTTCTGCTTCTTTTTGTTGTTCTTGATTTTCATAAAATTCCGTCATGTCAGATTCTGATTTGATATCGATTTTATGGTTAGTCAATTTAGCAGCTAAACGTGCATTTTGTCCGCGTTTACCGATTGCTAGCGATAATTGGTAGTCTGGAACGACAACTGTGCAGGCCTTTGGATTTGTCTCATCGAAGATCACATCCATGACTTGTGCAGGATTCAATGCATTTGCAATGAATACAGCTGGATCTTCATTCCATTCGACGATATCCATGTTTTCGCCTTTTAATTCATTGACGATTGCTTGAACTCGTTGTCCCTTTGGCCCGACACATGTACCGACTGCATCGATATTTGGATCATTTGAGCGAACTGCCACTTTTGAACGATCGCCAGCTTCACGGGCGATGCTGACAATTTCAACGATTCCATCATAGACTTCTGGTACTTCTTGTTCAAATAAGCGACGCAATAGGTCTGGATGGCTGCGGCTAACAAATACTTGCGGACCTTTAGACGTATTTTCTACTCGGGAAACATAAACTTTGATTCGATCATGTGGTTGATAAAATTCATTTGGCATTTGATCTTGTTTAGAAAGAACTGCCTCAATTTTACCAAGATTGACATAAATATAACGTTTATCCTGGCGTTCGACGATTCCTTGCATGATGTCTTTTTCATAAGCACTGAATTCGTTATAAATAATCGTTCTTTCTGCTTCACGTACACGCTGTAAAATAACTTGTTTAGCCGTTTGCGCAGCGATCCGCCCAAAATCTTTTGGTGTTACTTCAAAACGGATCGTATCACCGATCTCATATGCTGGATTGATTAAAAGTGCATCTTTCAATGAGACTTCCAACTGTGAATCCATCACTTCTTCCGTTACTTCTTTTACCGCATAGACATGGATCTTTCCTTTTTTCTGATCAAATTCCACTTCGACGTTTTGTGCTTGGCCATAGTGACGTTTGTATGCAGAAACCAATGCTGCTTCTAAAGCATCGATCACGATTTCTTTTGAGATCCCTTTTTCAGCTTCTAAAGCGTCTAACGCATTTAACATTTCTTTACTCATTTTTTCTGATTCCTCTCCGTGATTAAAATTGGATAGCTAAGCGAGCTTTTGCAATATTTTTTCGGTCAAAAGTCAATTCTTTTTCTCGTGTTTTTATGCGTATTTTCAATGTAAGCTGTTCAGCATCAAATGATTGAAGAAATCCTTCATATTGTTTTTCGCCATCTACTGGTTGGTATAAGGAGACATGGACATAATCACCAAGTGCCTTTTCATAGTCGCTTTCTTTTTTCAATGGCCGCTCTGCTCCCGGGGAGGATACCTCCAGGAAATAAGCTTGAGGTATCGGATCTGGATCTGCTGCATCAAGTTTTTCACTCAGTTTCTCACTGACAAAGGCGCATTCTTCGATATCGATACCGCCTTCTTTGTCAATAAATACTCGTAAGAACCAGCTTTTTCCTTCTTTTACAAATTCGACTTCGACAAGTTCAAAATTTTGTTCATCTAAAATCGGTGTCACCATTTCTATGACTGTTTCAACGACGCTACTCAAAAGTTTCGCCTCCTTAAAAATTAAGTGCGTAATTCCATTAAAAAGAGTGAGCGAAAAATCCGCTCACTCACAGTTAGTATCATTACCTATAAGAACTATACCATACTCTGCTTAAAATTACAAGCAGACAGGAAAACAGATGCTTATAGCATATCGAATAACGATAATTGATTTTCATCTGGTAGATCTTTCAATACGCCATTGTCGTTCATATATTCGATCAATGTTTTTGAAACTTTACCGCGGGTGGCAAGATCTTCTTTGGATAAAAATGGACCGTCTTTTCTTGCTTCAACGATTTGTTTTGCCACGTTGGTTCCCAAACTTGGGACAGCTCTAAATGGTGCGATCAACGTATCACCTTCAATAACAAAGTTAACGGCATCCGATTTATACAAATCAATCATTCCAAATTTGAATCCTCGTTCCAGCATTTCATTGGCTAACTCCAGCACTGTCAGTTGATTCTTTTCTTTTACGGAAGCATCTAATCCTTTGTCCGTGATTTCTTTCATTGCTTGTTTCACAGCATCTTTTCCTTTGCACATGGAGACTAGATCAAAGTCGTCTGCACGTACAGAAAAGTATGCACAGTAATACAAAATAGGGAAATAAACCTTGAAATAAGCGACACGAAGAGCCATCAATACGTAAGCTGCAGCATGGGCTTTCGGAAACATATATTTGATTTTTGAACAAGAATCGATATACCAGTCGGGCACATTATTTTCTTTCATCGCCGATAGATAGGTTTCTCGCAATTCATCAGGGATCTTGTTCCATTGTCCTTTACGAACAGTTTCCATGATTTTAAATGCCATCCCGCTATCTAATCCAGCATGGATCAAATAAACCATAATATCATCACGACAGCCGATTACTTCCGCCAGTGTCGCATCTCCTCGTCGAATCAATTCTTCCGCATTTCCTAACCATACGTCTGTACCATGAGATAGTCCGGAAATTTGCAGTAGTTCTGCAAAAGTTGTAGGATGCGTTTCTTCTAGCATCCCTCGAACAAAACGAGTGCCGAATTCTGGAATACCTAATGTCCCTGTTTTGGAATAAATTTGTTCCTGACTTACTCCAAGTACTTCAGGACCGGCAAATATCCGCATCACTTCCGGGTCATCCGTAGGGATCGTTTGTGGATCGATCCCTGATAAATCTTGAAGCATCCGAATAACAGTTGGGTCATCATGCCCTAGAATATCTAATTTCAATACATTATCGTGAATCGAGTGGAAATCAAAATGAGTCGTTTTCCATTCCGAATTTTGATCGTCTGCTGGATATTGGATCGGCGTAAAATCATAGACATCCATATAATCGGGAATAACGATGATCCCCCCTGGATGCTGGCCGGTTGTCCGTTTGACTCCAGTAGCGCCTTTTGCTAATCTGTCGACTTCTGCACTTCGAAACTGCAGATTATTGTCCCTTTCGTATCCTTTTACATAGCCATATGCTGTTTTGTCGGCGACTGTACCAATCGTTCCGGCACGGTAAACATAGTCTTCGCCAAACAATACTTTCGTATAGTTATGGGCTTCTGCTTGATAATCACCTGAGAAGTTCAAATCAATATCGGGCACTTTGTCTCCATGGAATCCTAAAAATGTCTCAAATGGAATATCATGACCGTCTTTGTTTAAGCGTGCACCACATTTTGGACATTGTTTTTCTGGCATGTCAAATCCAGAACCATACGTACCATCTTCAAAAAACTCGGAATATTGGCACTCTGGACAATAATAATGAGGGGCTAATGGATTAACTTCAGTGATTCCTGTCATCGTCGCAACAAAGCTAGAGCCAACAGAGCCACGTGAACCTACTAGATAGCCATCTTCATTACTTTTATGCACTAGTTTTTGGGCGATCAGATAAATAACCGAGAAGCCATTACCATTAATAGAATTCAACTCTTTTTCTAATCGTTTTTGAATGATCTCAGGTAACGGATCTCCGTACATTTGTTTTGCTTTTGTGTAACTCAATTCTGATATTTCATCTTCTGAACCTGGAATCTTCGGTGTATAAAGTTCATCTTTGACTGGAATCACTTCTTCGCAGATATCTGCGATTTTATTCGTATTTTCTACTACGATCTCTTTCGCTGTTTCTTCCCCTAAAAAGTGAAATGCAGTTAGCATCTCATCGGTTGTTCGGAAATGGACATCCGGCAAACTATGACGATTCAACGGATTCGCTCCGCCCATAGAATTGATCAAAATTTTTCGATAAATGGCATCTTCTTCGTTCAGATAATGTACATTACCTGTTGCAACAACGATTTTATCCAAACTTTTTCCGATTTCTACCAAATTTTGGATAATTTCTTCCAAATCATGTTCATTTTTTACCAATTCTTGCTCGATCAAAGGCGCATAGACCGCTTTTGGCATAACTTCAATATAATCGTAGAATTTTGCTCGGTTTCTTGCCTCTTCTACCCCTTTTTGCATCATGGCTTCGAATATTTCTCCCTTATCACAAGCTGAGCCGATCAATAGATTTTCACGCATCTTTTTCAATTGGGAGCGTGGTATTCGTGGGACGCGTTCGAAGTATTCGACATTCGACATTGAAATCAGTTTGAACAAATCTTTCAGTCCCGCCTGATTTTTTGCTAAAATCGTTACATGGAAAGGTCGAGCCCTTTTGTAAGAATCTCCTTCTCCGATATGCTCATTTAGCTGATCATGATAAAGCATGTTATGATTGTCCATTGCCTCTTTCACAAAGATCCATGCTAAGTGACCAGTTGCTTCAGCATCATAGATTGCTCGGTGATGCTGTTCCAAGCTGACACCAAACTTTTTAGATAACACACCTAATCCGAAACGTTTGAATTGAGGATACAGATATCTAGCTAATTCCAACGTATCAATGACTGGATTGGCCGCTTCAGGAATACCATACCTTGCGTAGCTAGTATTCAAGAACCCCATATCAAAAGCCGCGTTGTGGGCTACCAAAATTGTATCTTTTGAAAATTCAAGGAACATCCGCAATACTTCTTCTTCCGACTTTGACCCTCGAACCATTTCATCCGTGATACCAGTCAGATCTACCGTTGTTCGTGACAAGGGATGTCCTGGATCGATAAATTCATCAAAGCTTTCGATTACATTTCCTTTATACATTTTGACTGCGGCTAGCTCGATGATCGTGTCATATACTGCAGACAATCCTGTCGTTTCCACGTCAAATACGACATATGTGGCTTCACTCAATGCTTCATGTGCATCATTATAAGCAATTGGGACACCATCATCTACGACATTCGCTTCCACGCCGTATAAGATTTTCACACCTGCTTTTTTTCCAGCACTATGTGCTTCCGGAAAGGCTTGCGCACCACCGTGGTCTGTAATGGCGATAGCTCGGTGCCCCCATTTCCCTGCTTGTGCCACAAGATCAGAGATGCTGTTTGTTGCATCCATCGTACTCATATTGCTATGAACATGAAGCTCTACTCGTTTTTCCCCTTCAGGAGCATAATCTTTGCGAGGTGTATGTTTGACTTCTATGATATCTTGCGCATTCATGACCAAATCACGGACAAACGTATCTTCTTGAATACTTCCTCGTACCTTTAACCAGCTACCGACACTGATCGCATCAAATACTTGTTCATCTTTTTCGCCGTTCGAGAATTTTTTGACGATAAATGATGAAGTATAATCTGTGATTTTCAAAGTCAAGATCTTGCGTTTTGAACGTAGTTCTCTGACTTCTTTGTCGAATACGTACCCCTCAAGTGTGACTCTTCGTTCTTCTTCAACGATACTGATCATTGGTGTCGTTGGTTCATCGGCTGGAATATTTCGTCCTAGCTGGATGGGTCCTTCAAGAGCTGGCGATTGCTCTTTTCTTTCCTTTTTCTTTTGTTCGTGGACAACTAGACTTTCAGCTGCTTGCTTCATAAAGGCTTCTGCCTGTTCTTGTTTGCGTTCTTCAAAAAGTTTCAATACTCGTTCCGCTTGCTGCTCATCCACTTCTGGTTCGATACGAAATTTTGGGAATCCGTAACTGACGAACAACTCTTCTACTAATGGCAAGTATTGTTGCTTCAAATAAGAAATAGCTCCTGTACTGTCGATTGGCAAGATGACTTTACGATCTTTTATCACAGGTACCTGCGTTTTCAATACTTGCTGTGCTAGTGGTGTATCGCATTGCTGATTTTCCAAAGCTTGGACCCAGTAATCTTGCAAGAGCTGTTCATCGAATGTCTGGTCATCTGCTAAGATATTCAGTTTGACTTGTGCAATATCTTTAAAAGCGATAGTCAGATGCTGAGTTAATGACCGATATAGCATAATAGGCAAAATTTTGGAAAAATGCAGCGTAAATTCCCATAAACGCGATTTACGATGGACCACTACACTATCCATTTCACCAGCAGTAAGCAGTGGATGATTTCTTTCTGCTTCCTCTAATTGGATTTGTTCCAACAGTTTTTCAAATAAATCTCGTTTTTCTGACAAAGATATACGCCCTTTCTGATGAGAAACAATGCAATTGATCGCATCTTATCCTCTTCTTTTTCAGTACCTTTTAGTATACTCGTTTTTTCTGAGTTTTACATTAAAAAATTGGAACTGCGATTTGAATCGCAGTTCCAATTTTAAAAGCGAATCATCAGATTGTCAAAAACATCTGATTCAGCTATTTTTATTTTCTGTGTTTTAACGCTTATTATTCGCCTTGGTTCAAGAGGATTGGTAAAGTATTCGCCAATTCTTCTTTACGTACTTCAACCATTTCGCCAGTTTTCTTGATTTTTACTTCTACGATTCCATCCACTGCTTTTTTACCGACAGTGATTCTGATTGGACAGCCAATCAAATCAGAATCCGCGAATTTCACTCCTGCGCGTTCATTTCTGTCATCAACCAGTACTTCATAGCCAGCTTTTGTCATCGCTTCTTCTAGTTCATTCGTCAGGCTTGTTTGGTATTCGTCTTTTAGATTCATTTGGACGATATGCAAATCAAATGGCGCAATTCCTTTTGGCCAGTTGATTCCTTGTTCATCTGAATGTTGTTCTACGATTGCTGATAATAAACGACTTACACCGATACCATAACAGCCCATAATCACAAATTTTTCTCGTCCATTTTCGTCTAGTACAGTTGCTCCCATAGATTCACTGTAACGAGTGCCGATTTTGAAGATATGTCCGATTTCGATTCCTCGAGTAAAGGCAAGAACACCGTTGTTGTCTGGTGAAGGATCTCCTTCTTGTACAAAACGAAGATCTTCATAAGAAAGTACAGTGAAATCGCGTTCTGGATTCACATTTTTATAGTGGAATCCTGTTTCGTTCGCTCCAGTAATGGCATTCGCTAAATCTTGGACATAACGGTCTGCATATACTTTTACGTCATCTGAAACACCGACTGGTCCGACAGAACCAAACTCAGCACCTAGATATTTTTGTGCTTCTTCTTCTGTTGCTTCTTCTAAAAAGTCAGCAGATAGATAGTTTTTCAGTTTTACGTCATTGACTTCATGGTCTCCGCGTACCAAAACAAGGACAGGTTGTTCATCCGCAATGAACAATACAGACTTGATGATTTTTTGAGGTTCAACAGAAAAGAAATCTGCTACTTCGTCAATTGATTTTACGTTAGGTGTAGCTACTTTCTCCAATTCAAGCTGTGTTTCATGCGATTTTTTTGATACATAGTAGCTTGTAGCCATCTCCAAGTTTGCAGCATAATCACTTTCAGTCGAATAACAGATCGTATCCTCCCCGATTTCTGAGATCGCCATGAATTCCTTTGAGTCTTTCCCGCCCATTGCGCCGCCGTCTCCGATGATCGAGCGAAATTCTAAGCCACAACGCTTGAATACTTCGGTATAGGCTTTTTCGTAATCTTTATATGTCTCGTCCAAACTTTCTTCCGTTGCATGGAAAGAATATGCATCTTTCATGATAAACTCTCTTCCGCGAAGCAAACCGAAGCGAGGTCGTTTTTCGTCACGATATTTAGGTTGGATTTGATAAAGATTTAAAGGTAATTTCTTATATGAATTGATTTCATTACGCATCAAATCAGTAAAAGTTTCTTCGTGAGTTGGTCCAAGGATCATTTTTCGATCATTGCGGTCTTTGAAACGATACAAGTTTGGTCCATATGTTTCGTAACGCCCGGATTCTTCCCAAAGTTCTGCTGGCAAGATGGCAGGCATCAGCATTTCTACCGCTCCGATTTTTTCAAATTCTTCCCGCATAATGCGTTTCAGTTTTTCCAATACACGATTTGCTAATGGCAGATATGAATAAATACCCGCTGATACTTGGCGGATATATCCAGCTCTTAGCAAGATTTGATGGCTTAATACTTCTGCATCATTTGGAACTTCGCGTAATGTTGGAATCAATATTTTTGATTGTCTCATTCTATATACTCCTTTATTTCCTCAAAATAGTTATCGTTTGTTATTATACCCTATTTGTCAACTTTTTCTAGAAAAAGAATCGTTGAATATCGTTCCATGTAACTAGCACCATCAACAACATTAAAAATCCAAAGCCAGCTAATGTCAATATTCCTTCTTTTTCTTGACTTAATGGTTTCCCGCGAATCCCTTCAAAAATATTCAAGACTAATTTCCCGCCATCTAAGGCAGGAATCGGAAGCAGATTGACGATTCCGAGATTCATTGAAAGAAGCGCCATCAAACTAATAACAGTTGTTACACCTTGATTTGCTGCTTCTGAAGACAATTGGTACATCATGACAGGTCCGCCTAATTTATCTAAACTGAAACCTGTAAATAGTGATCCTAAGGCTTTGAAAATTTCCAATGAACCGCTGAAAGCTTGACGCGTCCCTCCAATGATCTTATCCATAAAACCTGTATTCATTGGGGCTTTTATACCAAGTTGGCCAACTTTTTCGCCATTTGACTCTACAGATTTCGGTGTCACGTCGACAGATTGCACCTGACCTTCTCGTTCGATCTTAAAGTCTAATGTTTTACCTGGATTTTTCGTAATGACTGTTGTCAGATCATTCCATGAATGGATTTCTTTTCCGTCCACACTGACTACCTCATCATTTTCTTTTAAGCCTGCTTCTGCCGCAGCTCCATTAGGCATGATCTCTCCTACGCGATTAGTGTTCGTCACTTGAACACCACCTTGCATAAATGCCAGAATGATGAATAACAGGATTGCCAAAATAAAGTTATTCATGGGTCCAGCAAAGTTGGTCAGCATACGCTGCCACAATTTAGCCGATTGGAACTGTACGTCTTTTGGCGCAATTCTGATTTCTGTTCCGTCGTTTTCAATAATCGTCGCATCGTGATCAACAGGGTAGGTTACTACTTCTGTTTCGTCTCCATTCACATAACCAGTGATAGTCAGCTCATCTTCTAAATCATAACGGCTCAATTCCATCGGGATAGCATTTGTCAATTGGATTTTCTTACTTAAATTTATCTTCTCTACGATGCCGTCAGAATTTAGTAAAAGAGAAAGAGGCATTCCTGGTGCCATTTCTGTTTCATCATCCCCATTGCCTGCCATTCGAACATAACCGCCAATAGGTAATAGGCGAAGCGTATATGTTGTCCCGTCTTTTGCTTGATGCCCATAAATTTTCGGACCCATACCGATAGCAAATTCGCGAACGAGGATTCCTGATCGTTTCGCAAAGAAGAAATGACCAAACTCATGAACAATCACTAATATACCAAAAACGATGATAAATGTCAGAATCGTTTTCATAGCTTTTTTCTCCTTTACTTGTTTTTTGTGTTTTTTATAAAACAACGATAAAACACTATAATTTTACCATAGTATACCAAAGACACCAATAGTATCAATATAATGAAAAATAAAAACCTGCGTCTTTTATGAAATTCACAAAGAAACGCAGGTATACTTACTAAATAATGCCAAATAAATGCATGATAGGAAATACAAACAGCAAACTGTCGAAACGGTCTAAGATTCCACCATGGCCTGGTAAGATATTTCCCGAGTCTTTCACATCATAATGACGTTTGATTGCAGATTCGACCAAATCACCAAATTGTCCGACTGCTGAAAAAATAATCGTCATCAGAAGCATGACAAACATACCATGATTAAATAGTTCTTTTGCTGGGTATAGCAATAAATAAAGAAATGCGACTACAACAGCACTACCAATACCACCGAGCGCACCTTCAATCGTTTTGTTGGGCGAAATATCAGGACTTAACTTATGCTGACCATAACGTCGACCAACCATATATGCTCCGATATCAGTTGCCCAAACAATAAATAGACCAAATATCAAAACAGCCAAGCTTTCTGTTCGTGCATTGACAAAATTCTGGAAACCTATTCCCACATACAAGCTGACAAGCACAGGAAAACCTGCTTCATCAATCGTATACGTATTTTTAGAAATAACTGATGTTCCTAAAAGAATCATAACTATAAGATAAAATAACATAAATGTACTTACATTCTCTGGAAGAAAGAAAAACCATCTTTCTTTTGGCAAAACAAGTAACACTGCACCAACGGCGGATAAAACTCCTTCAAAACTTAAGAGTGTCAATCCTTTCATCCGAAACAGCTCGTAAACTCCTATTACCGCTAAGATTGCTGCTGTAAGCTCAACCGCTATGCCTCCGATCCATATAATCGGAATAAACAAGACTAGCGCCACGGCTGCTGTGACCACACGTTGTTTCATGACTGATCCCCTTTCTCATCTTCTGTTTTTTTTACACCGCCGAATCGACGGTCTCGATTTTGATAAGAGGCGATTGCTTCTTCAAGATGCGCACCATCAAAATCAGGCCAAAGCGCTTTTGTAAAATACAGCTCACTATATGCGATCTGCCATAACAGAAAATTACTAATTCGCTCTTCTCCACTTGTACGGATCATCAGCTCAGGATCTTGTAACTCTTTAGGCAAGAAACCTGTCATTAAATGCTTAGCAATCAATTCATCATCGATTTCTTCTGCGTGTATTTCTCCTTTTGCTACTTCTTCGGCAATTTCTTGGACAGCAGTCACGATCTCTGCTCTGCTTCCATAATTCAAAGCAAAATTCAATACCATTCCAGTATTGTTTTTTGTTTGCTCAATTGCACGTCTTACAGCATCTTGCGTATGTTCTGGCAATACGTTTTCATAACCCATGACATGAACTTTGACATTTTCTTTAATCAATTCTGGTACGAACGTATCAAAGAAGTCGACAGGTAGTTGCATGAGAAAACTTACTTCATCTTTTGGTCGCTTCCAGTTTTCAGTCGAAAAGGCATAAAGCGTCAACACTTTCACTCCAAGCCTTGATGCTTTTTTTGTGACTTTCTTTACTGTTTCCATGCCTTCTTTATGGCCAGCAACTCGTGGCAAACGACGGTTTTGCGCCCAACGACCATTGCCGTCCATGATGATGGCAATGTGCTGAGGAATTGGTCCATCGGTATTAAATTGAAATTCGCTTTTTTCTTGAATATATTTGTTTTTTTGCGGAAAAAAACGTAACATTCTTTTTCCTCCTATACTTAAAAGATTCCCACTATCTTAAGTATTATAGCAATATCTAACTGTTTTTCCTATGAAATCATTGTTTTTTTATTTAAAAACTGAATAATTTTTTCTTTTTTTAATTTTTAAATAAAAGAAATATAAATAAAAACAGAGGAAGCGGAATGATCCGCCCCTCTGTTTTTATGATTTTATTAAACTTCCAATAATTCTTTTTCTTTATCAGCAGCGATCTTATCTACTTCTTTGATGCTGTTATCTGTCAATGTTTGTACGTCTTTTTCTAATCCGCGCAAATCATCTTCGGTAATATCACCATTTTTTTGTTGTTTTTTATATTCATCGATCGCATCACGACGGATGTTACGAATCGCGATTTTTGCATTTTCTGCTTCTTTTTTAACATCTTTAGCTAATTCTTTTCTGCGTTCTTCTGTCAGTTGCGGGATAACTAAGCGAATGACATTTCCATCATTGGTTGGACTGATTCCGATATCACTTGCCATAATAGCTTTTTCAACATCTTGAAGAATGCTCTTGTCAAAAGGTGTGATCATTAAAACACGTGCTTCTGGAATTTGGATTGATGCCATTTGGTTCAATGGTGTTGGCGCACCGTAGTAGTTCACAGTAATACGGTCCAAAAGGCTAGCGTTCGCACGGCCTGCGCGGATTTGCCCAAGTTCACGTTGAAGATTTTGTGCTGCTTTTTTCATTTTTTCTTTTGCTTCTGTCATAATTGCATCTGCCATTTTTATTTCCCCCTTACAGTTGTTCCGATATTTTCGCCTAAGATTGCACGGCGAATATTTCCGTGTTCATTTAAATTGAAGACAAGCAGTGGAATATCATTATCCATGCTTAGTGAACTTGCAGTTGAATCCATGACTTGTAATCCTTTGGCAATAACTTCCAGATGAGTCAGTTCTTCAAATTTTACTGCATTTGCATCTACTTTCGGATCAGCAGAATAAACACCGTCTACATTGTTTTTAGCCATCAGGATAACATCTGCGCCGATTTCTGCCGCGCGTAATGCTGCTGTTGTGTCTGTCGAGAAGTACGGGTTGCCGGTACCGCCTGCAAAGATAACGATCCGTCCTTTTTCTAAATGACGTTCTGCTTTACGGCGAATATATGGCTCTGCGATTTGACGCATTTCAATCGAAGTTTGCACGCGTGTCGGTACACCCACGTTTTCCAACGTATCCTGTAAAGCTAAGGCATTCATAACTGTAGCTAACATACCCATGTAATCAGCTTGAGCACGTTCCATGCCCATTTGTGCTCCGATTTGTCCGCGCCAGATATTTCCGCCGCCCACAACGATTGCCATTTCAACGCCCAGCTCGTGAACTTCTTTGATTTCTTGGATGATTTCTTTGATTACTGGTGGTTTGATTCCAAATCCTGCGTCCCCAGCTAAAGCTTCTCCACTCAATTTTAAGACTACACGCTGATATTTCGGTGTGACCATGTTCATTCCTCCAATATTTTCTATTGCCATTTTACCATACTTAGATGATTTCGACACTCTAAGACTGGTTTTTCTTGTTTTGCTTAAAAAAAGGGAGCGCACAAACCGTGCGTTCCCGTCTGTTATTTAACAGAATTATTTTTTCACTTGGCTCATAACTTCTTCTACAAAGTTATCTTCGCGTTTTTCGATACCTTCGCCAACTTCGAAACGTACGAATGTTTTAACAGTTGCGCCTTTTGATGCAACGTATTTTTCAACAGTCATATCAGGATCTTTAACGAATGGTTGGTCCACCAAAGCGATTTCTGCTTTGAATTTCTTCAAGCGTCCTTCTACCATTTTTTCAACGATATTCGCTGGTTTGCCTTCGTTCAATGCTTGTTCTGTAAGAACAGTTTTTTCATGTTCTAATTCAGCTTCTGGAATTTGTGATTCGTTTACATAACGAGGATTGATAGCTGCTACGTGCATAGCTACGTCTCTTGCAACTGTTTCGTCAGTTGTTCCATCTAGAACAGTCAATACGGCAATACGTCCGCCCATATGCAAGTATCCACCAAATGCAGCATTGTCGTCTTTTTCTACAACTTCAAAGCGACGGAAGCTGATTTTTTCTCCGATAACTTGAGTTGCTTCGATCAAGTCAGATTCAATTGTACCTTTATCTGTTTTGATTTTCATTGCAGCTTCCATGTCTGCTGGTTTGTTTTCAGCAACAAGTTCTGCAATTTCTTTTACTAAATCTTGGAACATTTCGTTTTTAGAAACAAAGTCTGTTTCTGAGTTTACTTCAACGATTGCTGCAGTGTTACCTTTCACAGCAACTGAAGCCAATCCTTCAGCTGCAATGCGGTCATTTTTCTTCGCAGCCTTTGCCATTCCTTTTTCACGTAAAAGATCAACTGCTTTTTCCATGTCGCCTTCTACTTCAACTAATGCTTTTTTCGCATCCATCATTCCTACGCCAGTCATTTCGCGTAGTTCTTTTACCATTTTAGCTGTAACGTCTGCCATGTTTAACTCCTCCTGTGTGTTTTTCTTTTTAAAAAAAGCTGCTTCAAAGGAGAGTGAGGCTTGTCGCCCAGCCTTTGAAACAGCTCCATCATTCAAAATTATTCTGCTGAAGAATTGTCGCCTTCAACAACATCTACGATTTCTTCGATTGATGTTGCTGTGTTTTCTTCTGTGAAATCTTCTTCAACTACTTGATCTTCACCTTGGTTTCCTTCGATGAAAGCATCAGCCATTTTTGAAGTAATCAATTTAACGGCACGAATTGCATCGTCGTTTGAAGGGATTACTACGTCGATTTCATCTGGATCGCAGTTTGTATCAACCATAGCTACGATTGGGATATTTAATTTGTGTGCTTCTTGAACAGCAATACGTTCTTTACGTGGGTCAACGATGTACATTACATCTGGGATTCTTGGCATATCAGCGATACCGCCTAAGAATTTTTCAAGACGTTCACGTTCTTTGTTCAAACCAGCAACTTCTTTTTTAGGTAGAACTTCAAAAGTTCCATCTTCTTCCATTGCATTGATTTGTTTCAAACGGCTGATACGTTTTTGGATAGTATCCCAGTTTGTCAATGTTCCGCCTAACCAACGATGGTTAACGAAGTATTGTCCTGCACGAGTTGCTTCTTCTTTGATTGCTTCTTGTGCTTGTTTTTTTGTACCTACGAATAATGCTACGCCGCCTTCTTCAGCAACGCTCTTCATGTAATCATAAGCTGCATCTACTAATTTAACTGTTTTTTGCAAGTCAATGATGTAGATTCCGTTTCTTTCTGTGAAGATATATTTCTTCATTTTTGGATTCCAGCGACGAGTTTGGTGACCAAAGTGTACGCCGGCTTCTAGTAATTGTTTCATAGAAATTACTGCCATGTTTGTTTCCTCCGATTTGGTTTTATTTTTCCTCTTCTTATCTTCTACCTTGCCGGCAAACTTTTTCAAGCACCTACCGACAATCCAATAAGAATGTGGATTTGCTGATGCATAAAGCACCCTCAGCTATTATACAGACAAAAGATCCGTATCGCAAGAGCAAATATACTTTTCTGCTCAACATTCAATAGTTTACCTGAAAGATAAAAAGAATTCAAGAAAAACAGTAGATTTCTCTTTGTTTCTTTATTATCCTTTTTCCATAAAATAATTTTAGGTATAAAAGACGAATATTATTGGGCAATCCTTCTTTTTTTTGTTATGATACATGTGAAATCTTTCGTAAAGGAGAAAGAAAATGCGCAAAGCTCAAAGACATTTGCTGATTAAACAAGTCATTGAAGAATTCCCGATCCGTACGCAAGAAGAACTATTAAACAAACTTGGGCATTATGGCGTTACCGCCACGCAGGCAACGATTTCTCGAGATATCCGTGATCTAAAAATCGTGAAGGCACCTGATGAAAATGGCGTTTCCCGCTTCGTATTGTTTCGCGAAAAAGGAACTCCTGAGACTAGGACTGAGGAAGAGGATCGGCTGGTTCAAATGATTGAAGACATTGTATTGAAAGTCGAACGAGTCCACTTTTTGACGATCGTCAATACCTTGCCAGACAATGCTCATTTATTTGCATCTGTTTTAGATGAGATCAAACCTCCCTCTATTGTCAGTACAATTGCTGGATTCGATACGATCATGGTCATCTCGGAAAATGAGGAGGACGCAAAACGAGTAGAAGAATTTCTTCACCATCCAACTGAAGTATCACTTTTTTAATCAGAGCACGTATTCCTAATATGGAATGCGTGTTTTTTTATTTTCAATATTTTCCTTATTAAATAAACCTTTACACTCTTTACAAAAATACATCATTTTTTATTCAAATTTTTCAACACCTTGATTGAATCACAATAATCATCATTTATATTGGATGTTAACAAGAGCAGCTTCTTGCTCTTTGTGTATTTCAAAAAAGAAATGAAAGGAAATCATATGTATAAATTATTAACTTCTGGACCATTGACGACTTCTGAAACAGTGAAAAATGCTATGCTGATCGATCATTGTACTTGGGATCAAGAATACAAAGAAATTACACAATGGATAAGAAAAAAATTATTGGATCTTGCTCAAGTATCGGAAGGAATATACACAACGGTCTTAATGCAAGGTAGCGGCTCCTTCGGGGTAGAATCGGTATTAAGTTCTGTGATCAGGCCAGAAGATACTGTACTGATTTGTTCAAACGGCGCATATGGACAACGAATGATCAACATGTGCGAATGTCTGAAACTGAACTATACCGTTTATGAGGTATCGGAACATCAAATCCTCCAAGCTCATGTGATTACACAGCTGATTGAAGAGAATCCGTCTATCTCCGCACTAGCAATGGTCCATAGCGAGACTACTTCCGGTATTTTGAATAATTTGGAAGAGATTGCTGCTGTCACACAAGAAAGAGATCTTTTGTTTATAGTGGACGCGATGTCAAGCTTTGGTGGGATACCGATTTGTGTAGCCGAACTAGGGATTGATTTTTTGATTTCCAGCTCAAACAAATGTATTCAAGGTGTTCCAGGCTTTTCTTTTGTACTTGCTAATAAAGCGGAACTGGAAAAACGAAAAAATGTTAGCCGAAGTTTGTCACTTGATCTATATGACCAGTACCGCGTGATGGAAAACGAGAATGGCAAATGGCGTTTCACTTCCCCTACCCATACGGTTTTGGCTTTTCAACAAGCGCTGAAGGAACTAGAGGCAGAAGGAGGAATCGAAACTCGATATTCACGTTATCTCGCCAATAATCATGTGCTACGACAAAAAATGACAGAGATGGGGTTCCAGCCTTTCATTCAAGAATATCAGGGGCCATTCATCACCTCTTTTCTTTACCCTAAGGACTGGCGATTTGATTTTAATCATTTTTATCAGTATTTAAAGCAAAATGGATTTGTGATCTATCCCGGGAAAATCAGCGATCATGAATGTTTTCGTATCGGAAATATTGGCGAGATCTATCCGGAAGATATTTTGGAACTGACAGCAATTATCAAAGACTATAAGGAGAACGTTAATGATTAAAACTGTAATTTTTGATTGGGCAGGAACAACTGTGGACTTTGGCTGTATGGCTCCTGTCCACGCTTTTAGAAATGCTTTTCTAGAAAAAGGAATCCAACTGACTGACAAAGAAATACGCGAACCGATGGGAAAATTAAAATGGGATCATATCCAACAGCTTCTTTCCCTCCCTTCTGTCAAAAAACAATGGATAGCTATTTATGGACAACTACCTCAGGAAAAAGAGGTGGAGGAATTGTATCAACAATTTGAACATTATCTGTTTAAAGATTTGGTCAAGCATTCTACCTTGAAACCCGACACATTGGAAACGATCGAACGGTTGAGAAACGCTGGGATCAATATTGGTTCCACGACTGGATTTAATGCTCCTATGATGACAATCGTAGCAGAAACCGCAAAAAAAGAAAGGTATTCACCAGACTTCATGGCAACTTCTGAAGACGTCGAAGGGTATGGTCGACCGTTTCCTTATATGATCCATAAAAACATGCAGTACTTCAAAAACAAGTCGGTTGATGAAGTAATCAAAGTCGGAGATACGGTCTCAGATATCCAGGAAGGGAAAAATGCCGGAGTGTTGACAGTAGGTGTAATTGAAGGTAGTTCGCTAATGGGGATTTCTTATGATGAGTACCAAAAATTAGAGATGGGGAAAAAGATCGTTTAAAACAGTCTGTTGCTCTTAGATTCCAACAAGCCGGCGCTGATATTTGTGTAAACAATTTAAAAGAGTTAACAGAATACATTTTGTACGCTGACAAGAATCCAGAATGACTTTTATACAAAATAAGAGGTTGTGAAAAAGCTGTCCTGTATCAAGTAATAAAAACAGCCAAGCAAAAATAGCTCCTCATATTTTTCGTTTGGTTAGGCTTATTACCGCAGATGCAAGCTTTTGAACACCGTTTATTCGAAAAAAAAGGGAGCTGTGACACGACTTTTGTCACAGTCCCCTTATTTGCAAACAAACAGTGTTTAAGAGACAACCTCTCCACTAAACGGTGTTCATTCAGCTGACTCTCGATATTTGCTCAAAAAACGATAAAATTTGAAAAGCTATTTTCTCTTTTGTTTCTCTAATACTCGGATCAGAACGCTGATTTCACATTCTCTTTTTCTTACATCTTATCTGGTGCATGAAGTCCTAGCAAGCGAAGGTCTTCTTTCAATAATACAGTCACTGCATAAACTAGAGCTAAGCGTGCTTCTTTTTGTTCATCATCAGCTAAAATCTTCGTATGAGCATAGTATTTGTTGAATGCTTGTGCTAATTTGATTGCATGTTTCGCAATCACTGACGGTTCGTATTTTTCCCCAGCAGACAAGACCGTTTCAGGGTATTTTTGAACTAATTTAACCACTTCCCAGCTGGTATCGTCATTCAATGCATAGTCTGCTGTTTCTGAAGGGACAAATCCTGCTTTTTCCAACAGGCTGACTGCACGAGCATGTGTATATTGCACATAAGGTCCAGTTTCTCCTTCAAATCGAACAACTTCTTCCAGGTTAAAGTCAAATGTATTCAGTCGATCGTTTTTCAAATCGTGGAAAATGACTGCCCCAACCCCAACTTGTTTAGCTACAGCATCTTTGTTTTCCAAATCAGGGTTTTTCTCGCTGATTTGTTCTTTAGCAGATTGGATTGCTTCATTTAATACTTCTTCTAATAAGACGATCTTTCCTTTACGAGTTGATAATTTTTTACCACCTTGCGTGATCAAACCAAATGGAATATGGTGCATGTCGTCAGACCAGTCAAAGCCCATTTCCTTCAAGACAGCTTTCAACTGTTTAAAATGATAGCTTTGTTCATTCCCTACTACATATAGAGATTGTTTGAAGTCGTAAGTACGTTTACGGTACAATGCAGCAGCTAAGTCACGTGTAATGTATAGTGTCGCACCGTCTGACTTCTTAATCAACGCTGGATTCAGGTCATAAGAAGATAGGTCAACGATCTCTGCACCTTTATCCTCGTTCAGCAAATGTTTTTCTTCTAAAAGTTTGACGATTTCATCCATCTTGTCATTGTAGAAAGCTTCACCGTTCAACGAATCGAAACGTACTTCCAGCAGATCATAGATTTTATTGAATTCTTTCATCGATTCATCACGGAACCATTGCCATAATTGAATAGCCTCTTTATCGCCTTCTTCCAGACGTTTGAACCAAGCACGAGCTTCTTCATTTAATTCTGGTTCTGTTTCAGCTACTTCATGGAATTGGACGTATAAACGAAGCAATTCATTGATTGGTTCTGCTTTAACAGCTTCTTCTGTACCCCATTTTTTGTAAGCGACGATCAGTTTTCCAAACTGTGTTCCCCAGTCACCTAAATGGTTGATGCGGATTGGCTGATAACCGATTTTTTCCATAATGAAACCGATCGAATTACCGATAACTGTCGAACGCAAATGTCCCATTGAGATTGGTTTGGCAATATTAGGAGAAGACATGTCGATTGGTACTGTTCCTTGATTCCCGATGTTGCTATCCCCATAATGTTCTTTTTCTTTCACTACTGTTTGCAAAACTTTTTTGCTGATAAGTTCTTTATTCATGAAAAAGTTCAAGTAAGGTCCGACAACTTCGATTTTTTCAAAGTTGGCAGAATCGATTTTTTCTGCTAAATCTGCAGCGATTTGCTGTGGCGCTTTTCGGTAAACTTTTGCTAATGAAAAGGCTGGAAATGCAACATCTCCGTGTTCAGCTGATTTTGGATTTTCTAGTAATTGCTCGACTTGTTCCAGTGTTAAATCATCTTTGACAGCGTCATAGACAGCTTTTGCGACAAGATCTTTATTATTCATCTTTATTCCTCCTAAAGTGTTCCCTTGATTGTTAAACAAAAAAAATCTCTAGCGACGGCATACTTAGTATGCCATCACTAGAGACGAGATTTCCCGCGGTACCACTCCAATTGTCCTAAAAAAGGACCAGCTCCATCTGATATCGGTAGACAACCGTCTGTTTAAAACAGAATTCTCCAAGTGCGCTTCGTTGTATCTTCTTCATTCGGCTTCCACCACTTCCGAATTCGCTAGCCAAGAATGATACAAGTACTCTCTTGTTCAACAAATCTTAGTCTTATTAAACTTTCTTGAATTATATCAGAAAAAAAAACGAAAGGCTAGTCATTTCATAAAAAAACAATCCAGATGGCCTAAAGGAGAAGAAATACCACCTGGATAGCTATAAATCATTTCGTAAATACGAAAGACTTAACAAATTAATCAGCTACGATAATCGTTCCTTCTTCAGAAGCTAAAAGATTCTCGATATTTTCTAAAGAAGTGATGATTGCCTTAGCGTTTGGTTTTGCTTCAACAAATGCAATAGCTGCTTCTACTTTCGGAAGCATGCTTCCTGGAGCGAATTGCTTTTCATCAATGTATTGTTTCATTTCTGAAACAGTAACAGTTTCTAATTTCTTTTGATCTGGTTTTTGGTAATTGACATACACATTGTCTACTCCTGTCAATACGATCAGCAAATCCGCATCGATGATTTCGGCTAATTTTTCTGAAGCAAAATCTTTATCGATTACGGCTTCTCGTCCTTCTAATCCAGTAGCTGTTTCTACAACAGGAATCCCACCGCCACCAACAGAGACTGTGATAACTCCTTGATCGACCAGCGTTTCGATGACACGTGCTTCTTTAATCGAGATGGGTTTAGGGGAAGCGACTACTTTTCTCCATCCACGTCCAGCATCTTCTTTGAATGTCACAGTGGAGTCAGCATTCATTTGTTCTTTGGCTTCTTCTTCCGTGTAGAATGGACCGACTGGTTTACTTGGATTTTTGAATGAAGGATCATTTTCATCCACAATAACTTGAGTGACTAAAGAAACCACATCTTTATCGATCCCTTTTTCCTTCAGTACTTCGCCCATGGCGTTTTGTAACCAGTAACCGATAGATCCTTCTGTCATTGCAACACATGTATCTAAAGGCATTGCCGGTGTTTTCTCAGAATCAGCAGCTTGCTGCTGAATCAATAGGTTACCGACTTGCGGACCATTTCCGTGGGAGATGATCAATTCATCTCCTTGTTCGATAAATTTCACTAAATACTTTGCTGTTTCCATTAACGCTTCTTGTTGGGCTTTTGCACTTGCATCCGTAGACAAGATGGCATTGCCCCCTAAAGCGACAACTACTTTTCGTTTGGCCATTTCATTCGTCCTTTCTTCAGTTCTACCGAATTTTCTAGATAACAAAACGAGCCAGCGTTTTGTGATTTTCCCTCAATGCTGACTCGTTTTTTCGTGAGATGAATGTGGTTATGCTTAAACGCGAGGGATAAACAAGTTACCTAATGTTGCTGCCATGATCGCTTTGATTGAGTGCATACGATTTTCTGCTTGGTCAAATTGACGAGCATATTTGCTGCGGAAGACTTCATCTGTTACTTCCATTTCAGTGATGCCAAAGCGTTCTTTCATTTGTTCACCGTAAACAGTGTTTGTATCATGGAAAGCTGGCAAGCAGTGCAAGAAGATCAAACGATCTGTGTTGTGTGTTTTTTCTACCATTTCCATATTGATTTGGTAAGGTTTCAACAATTTGATACGTTCTTCGAATTTATCTTCTTCACCCATTGATACCCATACATCAGAATAAAGGACGTCTGCTCCGTCTACACCTTTATCAACATCGTCGGTAATCATCAATTGTGCACCGGATTTTTCAGCAAAGCCTTCTGCCATTTTGACGATTTCTTCTTCAGGTTGTAATTCTTTTGGTGCAACGATACGCATATTCGCTCCTAAAATTGCACCTGTGACTAATAAAGAGTTAGCCATATTGTTTCGACCATCTCCGCAGTAAGCAACAGTGATACCTTCTACTGTTCCAAAGTTTTCTTGGATAGTTAAAAAGTCAGCGATCATTTGTGTTGGATGCCATTCATCAGTCAAGCCATTCCAAACTGGAACACCAGAGAATTCTGCTAGTTCCTCTACCATTTTTTGACTGAATCCACGGAATTCGATTCCGTCAAACATACGTCCTAGTACTTTAGCTGTATCTTCTGTGGATTCTTTTTTACCTAATTGGATATCATTTGCACCTAGATATTCAGGATGTGCACCTAGATCGATCGCTGCAGTAGTAAATGCAGAACGAGTACGTGTAGATGTTTTTTCAAATAAAAGCGCAATATTTTTTCCTTCTAGATAGTGATGTGGGATACCACGTTTTTTCAAGTCTTTCAAGTGTTCTGAAAAATCGATCAAATATTGTAATTCTTCTTTTGTAAAGTCTTTTTCTGCTAATAAGCTTCTTCCTTGGAATACTGATTCTTTCATATTAAACATTCTCCTTTAGATTGTTTTTATTTAAGATTAAAGAGGAAATCCCGACGGCAGCTGACAGTAAGACTGCCGTCAGGAAACAAATTACTTCAAGTCTTCACGGACAAGTGGTTGGCTCATGCAGCGTGGACCACCACGACCTCGTGACAATTCACTTGAATTGATTTCTAACACTTTGATGCCATAGCTACGAAGCAATTCGTTCGATACATAATTTCGGTTATAAGTGACTACAACACCTGGAGCGATTGCCAATGTGTTTGATCCATCATTCCATTGTTCTCGAGGTGCAACGATCTCATCTCCATTACCAGTTGGGATCAGTACAAGATCATCTAATCCAAGAGCAGCTTTCATCGTTTCGTGTAAGTTATCTGAATGAGTAATCTTGATATCATCACCATCTGGTTCGATTGTAAAGACATCCATCTTACCGTCTTTACTTTGAATTGCTGGATGGATAGTGAATTTATCGTGATCTACCATTGTAAATACGGTATCCAAATGCATCATTGCACGGTTGTTCGGAATTTTGATTGCCAACACTTTTTCAAATCCTGAATTTTTTGCGAATAGGTGGCGTGCTAATTTTTCTAAAGCTTTCGCATTAGTTCGTTGAGAAATCCCAACAGCTACTACTTTATCGCTTAAGATCAATTCGTCTCCGCCTTCGATATGATCTGGATTTTCACGATCCAACCATACTTCGATTCCTTTATTTGCAAATCTTGGATGATGTTTCAAAATATATTCTGTAAACATCGATTCACGACGACGTGCTTCAAAAGTCATCTTATTGACTGTCATCCCATTTCCCATTGATGCGGAAGGGTCGCGTGTAAAGTACAAGTTTGGCATTGGGTCCATGTAAAATGGATAGTCATCGTCTGCTGACAGATCATATAGACTGCTAGAACGTACTTCGATATCTTTTGTACGAACCCCAGCCATGATTTTATCTACCATTTCTTGCGTTTCCATTGATAGAAGGAACTCATGAAGACCCTCTCTTACAGCATTCGATGCAATATGAGATTCATCCAACATTTTATTCAAGAATTGTTCTTTGACATTGCCTGCGTCAATCGCTTCTGCCGCTAATTTTTCCAAGTAAAGAGTCTCGACGCCTTCATTTTGCAATGTCTTCGCAAAGTTGTCATGTTCTTCTTGAGCAATCGGAAGATATGGAATATCATCGAACAACAGACGATCCATAATATCTGGTGTCAAATTTTCCACTTCTTGTCCAGGCCGTTTCAGTAAAACTGTCTTTAATTTCCCTATTTCAGAGAAAACGTGAATAGGTTTATCCATGTTGTGTTGCCTCCTTCTTTTTGATTACATGTATAGGATATCCTCCTTTTGTAATCACTTTCATAATTTTGTCTCATTCAAAATGAGACATTCCTCACATTAATATTCGATAATTAAATAATTAAACGTTTTTCTATTTTTAAGCGTAATTTATTCATTTTTTATTCTGTATACACTTTCAAAAAAATATTTATTCATTGAAAAAATTTTTTTGAATAAATTAAAAAAATAAATTATATTAGCGTTGTTAGCGTTTACTATATGTATTATTGTTGTTTTTTATACACAAATCATTCGCTTCAAAACAAATTATTCAATACCATTGTATATTTTTTACATAATAACAAATTATATTTGTAAAGTATTAAAACTTGTTTCTAATGTTGGTATGTTAAAACTTTACAAATTCTTTAAAAAAAGTGACAATAAATATAGTGAACAATAAGGAGAGGACTTTTTAATGCGTGTTAATAAAATCGATTTTCACTTTTCAAAACTCAGATATCAACCTGATTTTGAACATTTCTCGGATGAAGAGTTCCAACAGATCAAGGAACATACTGTTCTTCGTTCTTATAAAAAAGGACAGATCCTTTTCGACGATGGTGATCCCAGACAACGGTTGTATATCTTGACCAAAGGACTCGTTCGTTTAGAACGTTATGATGAAAGTGCAACTTATTACTACTATGACTATGTGAATACAAATAACCTTTTTCCTATGTCAGGAATGTTTGGAGAAGAGACCTACACTTATACAGCTCAAGCGATGACTGATATTGAAACATTCTACCTTCCTGTTTCCTACTATGAAAAATTAGCACGAAAAAATCCCGAACAGTTGATCTATATGATACAAAAAATTTCTAAAGTAGTTGAAATACATGAATTGCGTATCCAAATCGGATTGACCTCTAGCGCCTTTGACCGGGTAAAACAAAATTTATTCATTTTGAAAGAAGAATTGGGCGTACCAACAAAAGATGGTCATATCACCATTCCTTATCCGATCACCTTAAAAGAATTAGCAGTGAATAGCGGCACGACACGTGAAACTGCTGGACAAGTAATCAAACAACTACGTGATTCCGGGCTGTTAGATTATGACAAAAAGCGTTTTACTTTCTGTAAGACAGCTACTACTCCAGCTATGAGAGAATAACGCGAACAAAAATAAGCAGTGACCCTGATAAATATCAGGGTCACTGCTTATTTTCCTCCCTAAAACTTCTGAAAGATCCGGCAGTTTTAGATCACTGGACAAGACTCAAAGATTTTCTATGTGTGTTTCAGTTATGTAATATTCACTGTTTGCAAAAAATACTGTTAGATTAACTAGATGAAGCGTCTTGTCCTCATCCGATCTAGATTATTCGATATTCCTCGACAATAAACGATTACTCAGTGAGGGCAATCAGAGGAACGGATAATGATAAATAAGCTGTAAAAAATAGCAAAATAACAATAATGATTAAAAGTATGTAAAAAATAGGGCTTTGACAAAAACGTGTCACAGCCCTATTTCGATTAAACGGTGTGTACCTGTCAACTCTTCGGTCACAAGTCATAATGTTCATAAACATGAGGAGCTGTTTTTTGAAATTGTTCCTTGTGAATCAGAGTTAAACGACAGGCTTACGAACTCTTGATTAAACGGCGTTCAAAAGCTTGCATACGCGGTAATAAGAACAGCCAGGTCAAAAACATGAGAAGCCGTTTTTCCTGGGCTGTTCTTATTACTTGATGCAGGGCAGCTTTTTCACAACCTCTTTATTCAGATAAAACCAAGCTTGGATCAGCATTCAACTGATAGCTAGCAAAATTTCTTTTTTGCATTTCCACATGTGCTGCTGCTCCAATCATTGCAGCATTATCTCCACAAAGTCGAAGAGGGGGAATCACTAGTTCTACCTCAGGGAGTTTAGTTGCCAAAGCATCCTGCAATCCTTCACGCAACCCTTGATTGGCCGCTACACCTCCAGCTACAATCAGTTGCTTGACTGGATAATTTTGACAAGCTCGAAGTGTTTTAGTAATCAATACATCGATCACACTTGCTTGAAAGCTAGCTGCTAAATCATTTTTGTCTAGATCTTCTCCACGCTGTTGTGCATTATGCACCAAATTGATAAATGCACTTTTTAATCCGCTAAAACTGAAATCATAATTATCTTCATGGATCATCGCTCGCGGAAAATGGTAATTATCTTTTCCCTGATGAGCTAGCTGATCGATTTCTTTTCCGCTTGGGTAAGAAAGACCTAATACTCTTCCAACTTTGTCATAAGCTTCTCCTGCTGCGTCATCTCTTGTCTCCCCAATGATTTCATATGATCCATCTTCTTGCATATAGACTAATTCTGTATGTCCTCCGCTAACAAGAAGTGCCATCAATGGAAACTGGAATGGTTTAACCAGACGGGCTGCATAGATATGCCCTGCCATATGGTTTACAGGAATAAGCGGCAATTGGTGTGCCCAAGCAAAAGCCTTAGCTGCAGAAATACCAATCAGCAACGAGCCGACAAGTCCTGGTCCATAAGTGACAGCGACTGCCGATAAATCTTCTGCCGACACACCAGCTTCTACCAGTGCATCTTCCAAGCATAAGGTGATTTGTTCTACGTGATGGCGGCTAGCTACTTCAGGTACTACGCCACCAAAACGTTTATGACTGTTTATTTGAGAAGCAACGATGTTAGATAAGATTTCTGTTCCATTTCTAACGACCGCTACACTCGTTTCATCACAACTTGATTCAATCGCCAGAATCAATTCTTCATTCATTTCATCGTCTCCGTTTTTAACTTTCTGCTCATAATGATCGCATCTTCCGTCGGATTGCGATAATATGATTTCCGTTTACCTAATATACGAAACTTTTCTGATTCATAAAGTTTTCTTGCTGCTTCATTAGATAGACGTACTTCTAAAAAAACATGCAGCGAATCTTTTATTTGTTCCGTAATCAGTAATTGTAACAAATGCCGTGCATGCCCTTTTCCTTGTTCTGAAACTGCAACAGCAATATTTGTGATCTCGACTTCATCTATTACTTTCGAGTATCCAATAAAGCCACAGATCTGGTTATCTTCAGCTAAAAGCAGATAATCAGAGTGAGGCTGTTGGATGTCTGCCAAAAACTGCATTTTCGTCCAAGGTGAACCATGTGGATAAGCATTTTCGCTAATCATCCATACGCATTCTGCCAAGTACGCTTCATCAAAATCTTTTTTTCTGCAAATCAACTAATCTCACTCATTTTCTAAAAGTTTTATCATATCCAACGCATCTTCTTTTGTTTCAGTGTAATATCTTTTTTTGATCGTTGTTGCTTGAAACCCCAATTTCCGATAAAGTCTTTGTGCATCTTGATTACTCATACGCACTTCTAATGACATCGTCTCACAGCGATTCATTATAGCAAAGTTCTCGATTTCGTCAATAAGCAGCGAACCGATTCGTTTACGCTGATATGCCGGTCGAACGGCAATATTCGTGATATGGCAATCTAAACCGAACGCTCTTGAACCGATAAAACCAATCATTCTTCCATTATCAAAGATACCTAGATATAGATGAGGAAGCGGTGACTTCAATTCTGATATAAAGGCACTTTTTGTCCATGGCAATTCGCCATTATAGACTTCTCGTTCGACATCCAGCAGCTCTTTGATATCTTCTGTAGTCAATTCTCTTAGTACGTAACGACGATCGATTTGTTCGACTGTTTTTTCTGTATAAATCATTTTATCTTGAAAAAAGCTTCTGGCATACGCTCTAAATTTTTTCAACATAACTTTCGTCTCCAGGTGTGTGCGTCTCCAACCATTTTTCTTCTGCTTCTACTCGTTTTAAATAGCGAGGAAGAAAAGCTTGTTTCTCTGCAACTGGTTCAACTAAAGCACCTAATTGAGCCACAGTTACACCACTTGGAATATCCCATGCTGGAACTGTATTAATCATCGCACTAGGCAATATTTCCTTTATTTCAGAGAAGAATTTGTGACAATCACTCCCGACGAAATAAATAGCTTCATTCAGCTTTTGTAGTTGTGTGAACAAATCAGAAGCAGAAATATGTACATCTTCAAGTACAGTTTCTAATCTATTTTCTTTCCAGCGGTATGCCCCAGCGTATACATTTTTTCTTCGAGCATCAAACATGGGCACAATAATATTATCCACACCGATGCAATTAGCCGCGATGGTTTTCAGACTAGATACTCCTACTAGCTCTTTATCTAATGTATAAGCAATCGTTTTTGCTGTCGTTACACCTATACGAAGCCCTGTATAAGAACCGGGACCATCAGAAACCGCGATTCGGTCAATGTCTTTTGGACTTATTTGAAGATCTGCAAACAATTGGTCGATTGCAGGCATCAGTGTTACACTGTGGTTGCGTTTGATATTTGTTTGTATTTGTCCAAGAATTTGTTCGTCTTCTACCACACCGATCGCCAAAGTTTGGTTTGCAGTATCTATTCCTAATGTAATCATATATTTGATCCTTTCTGCTATGACATTCTCGCCTTCCATTGTAGCATACTTTTTTATTCTGAGGATGAAAATACCAAAGGCAAAACTAGTACAATAATACATGATTATCTGCTGGCGGGCAAATTTTGCCCCTTCCTGAAACAAAAAAAAGCTGCGGTATCACTCCATTTTCCCACAGCTTTTCCATCTTTTATTTCGTTGATTCTCGAATAATCAACTCTGTTTCCACAATAATCTTTCTTGAAACCGGTGCTTTGGAATTACTTAATTGAAGAATCGTCTCCACTGCTAGCTCTCCCATCCATTCGGTATAAACTTTTACAGTAGAAAGCGAGGGCGTTACATATTTCGCTACACTGACATCATTGAAGCCCATCACAGAAATATCTTCTGGTACCACTAAACCTTTTTCTTGAATCGCTTTCAGTGCGCCAATCGCTAATGCATCATTAGCTGCAAAAAGCGCATCAGGAACATGCGGATTCGTTTTTAAATACTGCTTCACTGCTTGATATCCTGACTCGACAGAAAAATCTGCTTCGATAATTGGACCTTCGTCGTAGCCTTTTTCTGCCAAAACTTGTTGAAATGCCATAATTCTGGGATCTTTTAGCCGCTGATGGTTTTTCTTCGTATATTCTGTTCCAGCAAGCATAGCGATATGTTGCGCTTTATGGGAGACAAAGTGTTCAATGACTTTTTGAACACTTGACTTAAAGTCGACAACTAGAGAGTCGATTCCTTGAGAAGTGCCGTCAGAATCTACCAAAAGCAAGGCATTTTGGGATCCTTTCATTTCTAATAACTGAGCTTCGTCGAATTTTCCTAGTGCGATCGTTCCATCTGCCGGAAGATCACTAATGGAATCCCACGTTTCTTTCAATAAAGTAACGTTTGCTTCTTCTGCCTTTTTTTCGATTCCTAGGCGAATAGATAAATAATAAAGATCTTCAAGCTCTTCCGTATCGTCGTACCACTGGATCAGGCGAAGCGTTTGCTTAGTATTTGCTGCATTTTTACGATGTTTCGTATAATTTAAGCGTTCTGCTGCTTCAAAAATTTTTTGCTTTGTGGCTAAGCCAACGGAAAGATCAGGATCATAGTTGAGAACTCTTGAAACAGTAGCAGGAGAAACTCCTGCCAACTGCGCAATGTCTTTAATTGTTGCCATTTGTCTCTCCTCCTTTTTTACGTTTATAAAATCGCAGTAAATCGTTCAAACGCTGCCTGTCCTTTTTCATCTCGCTTGAATACTCCAGCGTCTTCCAGTACACGTGCAAAAACCTGACCTACAGATTTTTGTACGACATCGGTGACCGTATCTTTCGTCAAATCAGGATGTTCTTTTTTTAATTGTTCTGCCCACGGACGATGATATTCAGCCATCTGGTTTTCTTCTCCTAATAAGAAATGCTCTACTTCTACTAGTTCTGGTTTCAAACGAGGTGGTAAAACAGCAAGCCCCATTACTTCGATCAACCCAATGTTCTCCTTTTTGATATGTTGGACATCTTTATGTGGATGAAAAATCCCATCAGGATGTTCTTCTGAAACATTGTTGTCTCGAAGGACAAGGTCCAACTCAAAGTAATTGTCCCTTCTTCGTGCAATTGGCGTAATCGTATGGTGTGGTGTACCATCTGCTGAAAAAGCTCTGATAGATACTGTTTCATCCGAATATGCTTTCCATTTTTCCAATACTGAGTTAGCTGCTTCAATAAGCAAGTTTTTCTCTGTTGATTGCAAACGGATCACAGACATCGGCCATTTCACGACTCCTGCGATGACTTGCGGATAATCTTCTAGTTTGATAAGTTTTTCTATCGGTGCTTTTGCCATAGGAAATTCATGACGTCCTGCCTGATAATGATCATGAGAAAGAATCGATCCTCCAACAATTGGTAAGTCAGCATTCGAACCAACAAAGTAATGAGGCAAGACTTCAGTAATCCGAAGCAGTCTAGCAAATGTTTCCTTTGTGATTTTCATCGGGCGGTGTTGTTCTGATAAAATGATCGAATGTTCATTGTAATAAGCATAAGGGGAATATTGGAATCCCCAGCTTTCACCGTCTAGATTCATTCGAATAATCCGGTGATTGGTGCGGGCTGGATAGTTCAAGCGACCTCTATATCCTTCGTTTTCCATGCAAAGCATGCAGGTAGGATAGTCTACTTTTACCGCCTCGCGTTCTGCTGCGATTTGTTTTGGATCTTTTTCTGGCTTAGATAAATTGATTGTGATTTCCAGTTCACCATACTCCGACTCTGCCGGAAATTTGATGTTTTTTGCGATGGCTCTTGTTTTGATGTAGTCATTTTTCTTACTTAAATTAAAGAAATACTCAGTTGCTTCCTCTGGGCTTTTCGAATAGTGCTGTGCAAAGAATGCATTGACGACTGAAGGTGGCGGTGTGAGAAAATCCATTAATTGCGCTTCAAAAATCTCTTGTTCTGCTGGCAATTCTGAAAGAACACCATTTTCTCTTGCCTTAGCGACAAGCTGATCCAATAAGTCTACAGATTCTTCCTTAACTGGTCTTACTTCAATGCTTTCTAGAGCATCTTCTCCTACCATCCCTAAAAGACGATTCTGTAAATATAAGCGGTCCATTTCCATCCATCCGCCAGCTTCGATCGCAAGTGTGGCAAAATCACAAATCGTTTGACTGATTGACATATCTCATTCCCCTATTCTTCATAACCATTTGGATGGCTGACATGCCAATCCCATGCTGTTTTGATAATCGCTTTGATATCTGTGTATTCAGGTTTCCAGCCCAGAATCTCTCTCGCTTTTTCACTTGAAGCGACTAATCGGCTAGGATCTCCAGCTCTTCTTGGTGCTATTTCTGCTGGAATTTCTTTTCCTGTCACTTCTCTAGCTGCTTCTAGCATTTCCTTGACTGAGTATCCTTTGCTGCTGCCTAAATTGAAGAAGTTGCTTTCATTTCCTTCTTTCAAGTATTCCAAAGCTAAAATATGTGCAGCAATCAAATCTTCTACTTGAACATAATCTCTGATACATGTTCCATCTGGTGTATCATAATCGTCTCCATAAACAGCCAAGGCTTTTCTTTGACCAAGAGCTACTTGTAAAATGATTGGGACAAGATGCGTTTCTGGTGTATGATCTTCTCCGATAGATGCATCTGCTTTTGCTCCGGCTACATTGAAGTAGCGCAAAGCGACATAGCGCATGCCATATGCTTGGTCACACCACTTCATCATTTTTTCCATCATCAATTTACTTTCACCATACGGATTTTTAGGATTAGCTGGTGTATCTTCTGTGATTGGAGACTCTTTCGGCTCTCCATAAGTTGCTGCAGTAGAAGAGAATACGATTTTATTCACGTTGAACTCGTGCATGACTTCAAGTAAGATTTGCATACCGTATACGTTGTTGTTGAAATACATCAATGGTTTTTCGACAGATTCTCCTACTAAAGAGCTTGCAGCAAAATGGATTACTCCTTCAATCGGTTCCTTTTCAAATACGGAACGTAGAAATTCTTTATCCCGGATGTCTCCTTCATAAAAATGAGCATCTGGATGTACTGCTTGTTTGTGACCTGTGAGCAAATTATCTACCACAGCTACTTGATACCCCTTTTGAACTAGCTGGTCTACAGCGTGCGAACCGATATAACCGGCTCCGCCTAGTACTAAAATTGTCATAAAAAACACTCCTTTGATTAGTAAAATTGTGTTTGTTGATTCTATATAATTTAAAAAACGAAGTTTACTTTTATGGTGAAAACAAACAAAGTAAAATTTCGTAAATTCATATGGTAAATTTATAATAAAACATTTAGTAAACATTTTCAAGGATTTTTTGCAAAGGTTTACAAACAAACGTAAAACTAGCCTTTTTTTCTCTTTTGTTCCATAATAGATATAACAAATAATAAATGAGGTGGATTCAATGAAAAAATTTGTATCTGGAATATTAGTAGGAAGTCTGGCAACAGCCGCTGCCGTTGCTGGTTTGGTTGCTTCTGTGAAAAAAACAGTGATCGATCCAATTGACGAAAAAGAAGCAATGATCGAAGAAAACCGTAAAAAAGCAATGCGTAAACGCGTTTCTCGTTAATAATTATTTAAAAATACGCATGAAGACTTTCTAAAAAACAGATAAGTCATCATGCGTATTTTTATTTGTCAGTCAATATAAGTTGTGCTATTTTATCTGCCTGTCTCAGATTCCATGGATCTGTATAAGGTCTAGCTACTGCTGCAGTTAGCCAATCCACACCTTCAACAGGTATTCCATAGCAATAAAAGTCAGACTGGATTTCCCCTGAAGCATCAATCACGCGATTCGTACCTCGCTCAACATCTATAGCTTCTGAATGATAACTTCCTGTATTATCTGAAAATGAAAAAGGGCGAACAAGTTTGTTTTCCTTCAAATTTTTTATGACAGGATTACTTGAACGAGAAAAGCTTGTTTGTGGCAATCGAGCTTCAATCAAATAGCGACTGCTGATTTCTTTATCTTGTAGAGAAATAACATAGCGGTTGTGCTTTTGCTGAATATCAAATGGCGGTTCGATCAAATGAAAAATACCCGCATCTATCAGTGCTGCTAATTCTTTCGTCCGAATGATTGGCGGACCGATCGTTAAAAAGCTATTTAGATGAGTAAACCATCCCCATAGTATTTCTTTGTATTCCTTAGCAGAAAAAACGTGCCATTCAATAGCCTGCCGGATTGGATCACGCCAGTCTTTTAATGCATCAAATGTTGAAGCAAATGCTCCTGTGCAATTGCCTTTTTCCGCTTCTTTTATCTGCCCTTCAATAAATATTCGGCTAGCTTCTGAAAAGGGCTCATTCTGATAGGCAAGAGGAGTTTCTAAATACGACCAATCCCATCTATAAGGGATTAGTGCTGGATGCTTTCCGAGACACTCCTCTGAAGAGAGGGAGAGAAAATCATGCTCAAAATTTTTCTTTGGAATCGGCAAGTGATATTCTTCGATGATTTTCTTGTAATAAAACAACTCAACGTCTTTTTTCAGATAGTCAAAAAATGTTTCGCCAGTCAAAAATCCCGACTGATGCCATTGCTCCAGGTTTTCTTTTGTTAGTAACCGTGGCCATGCCATTGCTCCGCCTTGCTTTTGATTTCTTCCTCGAGGGTAATAAGGGAGCCCCCTTCTTGATCCACTGTATACAATCGGTTCCTTGCCTGATGGATGATAGACCAGTTTTCCCTTTTCGTTCTCGAAGCGCCCTCCTCTTGATACTGTAAACAATCCGACATAATCAAAAAAACTTAAGCCTAGACCTCTTAAAAAGACATTTTCTTTAGGCGGTATCTTCGAAAGATCTACATCTGCAGGATTAGAAGGAAGCTGATACAGTAAAACATTTTTCTTTGCGTAGTCTACCCACACTCTTTCTTCTTCTGTCTCATCATTTTCCCAGTGACCGCTTGCTAAAACAAGCTGATCGATAGAATAGCTTTGCTGATCTGTCTGTAAAAGATAACCATCTTTTCTTTTGCTTACTTTTTTTACTAAAGAATAAACAAACTGAATAGAAGCTGGAAATTCTTCTTGCAACTTTGAGAAAAACCAGCGTTGATAGAGTCCGTATAAACATCGAGTAGATTGCTGATCTTTTTCCAGACGATTGATTTCTTCTATAATTAGTTGCTTATTTTTGGTTACCGTCTGTTCGATATAATCTGTAGCAGGTCCTTTACTCCATTGAAACAAGTTGGGTCCCTGTGTTACCAATCCTCCACTGGACAATGTTTCATCTGTAAAAAGCGTCACTTGTTGAGAAACAGAATTCATTAATAACTCCGGTGGCTGATTCAACCGCCAAACTCGACCTCCAGGACCATTGGGATCGAAAAGAAAAAGTTCAAGAGAATGTCTGTCCTGATTATTATGGAGAATCCTTTCTGCTACACTTAATCCTCTAGGTCCGGCACCAATGATCCCTATTTTCATTTGCATGCCTCCATTTCGATAAATTTTTTCAATAAAACAGCATGGTTCTGATGTTCATTTTTTGCACCATAAACAAAAGTAATGACTGGATGTTCTTTCATAAGTTGACTGAGTTTAAAAATAGCTTGCTTCTTTTCTTCTTCGAAAATCAATTCTTGCTGGTATTTCTTTGCAAATGAAGCAAATCGTTCTGGTACATGGTCAAAAGTTTTGCGTGCTTCATTACTAGGTGCAATTTCTTTCAACCACAGATCTAACTGCGCTTTTTCTTTTGAAATTCCTCGTGGCCAGAATCTATCCACGAGTATTCTATAGCCATCCTCTTTTTCAGCATCAAGGTAAACACGTTTTAATTTGATCATAGTTGTTTCCTTCTTTCTACCTTTTCGCTTAGCTTATATATGTAGATAATAGCACAAAATAAAAAAAATGAACGGCACAACTATCCATTGCGCCGTTCATGTGATCTTGGTCAAAATCTAATGATTGATTCGGTTTTTAAAGCTGTCATACAATCATCTGTTTTATACTTTTTTACTTTTGATTTTTCCAGACCATCCGTCATATCCACCCTTAAGTAAATAAATCTCTTGATAACCTGCTTTACGTAATTTATTTGCTGTACGGATGCTCAAACTTTTCTTTTGATCGTAAATATAGACAGGCTGGTCTTTTCGAATAGATCCTAATGAATCTTTCAAAACAGTGTAAGGGATGTTTCTTGCACCTAAAATATGCCCAGCATCAAACACATCTTTTTCGCGAACATCGATTACTTGTGCTTTTCTCATTCCTTCTCGAAATTCTTCTTCTGTCAAAGTCGTTGCTGAACGTTTGGCCATTACTCGTAGATAGACTTCCCAAAGGATGATTGCAAGCACAATCAATAGCAAAATGATATTAATTACCCATAAAACCATGTAATGCCTCCGTTTTTTTAAGCAAATTTCAAGGCTAATGAGGCAGCACCAATGACACCAGCTTCATTACCAAGCTCTGCTAATTTGATTTTTGTTGATTCTCTTACTTGCGGGAAAGTAAATTCTTTAAAATATTTCTCTACACGGCTACGTAAAAATTCTCCTGCTGCCGATACTCCTCCACCTAACACGATACTTGACGGATTTAATGTATTCCCCAAGTTTCCGCAAGCTAAACCTAAGTAGAAGCATACGCGATCAACAACCATCAATGCAAACGGATCGTCTTCTTGAGCCATTTCAAAGATATCTTTACTTGTTACTTCTTCTCCGTTGTCTAGCATTGCTTTCAGTTTTGAATCCCCTGCGTATTCTTCTGCCAAGAAACGACCTAGGCGTACCACACCTGTAGCGCTAGATACAGTTTCTAAACATCCGCGTTTACCGCAAGTACATTCGAACCCTTCAGGATCCACAGTGATATGTCCGATTTCTCCTCCAGCTCCGCTCACGCCGTGAATCAAATTTCCGCCAGCAACGATACCTCCGCCAACACCTGTTCCTAGAGTAACGAATACAACGTCTGGATCGTTTTCTCCAGCACCTTTCCATCGTTCACCTAAAGCAGCAACATTCGCGTCATTATCGATAGCGAATTTGATTCCTGTTCCTGCCTCGATCAGTTTTTTCACAAATTGAACTTCTGTCCAGTTTAAGTTATACGCACCAATAACCGTTCCAGCTTCGCTGTCCACGCTTCCTGGGGTACCCATGCCGATTCCGATAAAGTCTTCGGCTTTCATATTATATAAATTCAAACGATGATTGATTGATTCAATGATTTCAGGAACGATATGCTTACCATCATCCAAAATATTGGTATCGATGCTCCATTTTTGCTGAATCTCTCCTTCTGGTGTTAAAATTGCAAATTTTGCTGTTGTTCCACCTAAATCAATCCCAATAATCTTCTTGTCCATTACAAATTTCCTTTCTTTCGGCTTTCTTCAATTCGGTGCTCTCTTTTTAATATGCGCCACGCTGTCATGTATGTATCATGATCAATCAAACGGCTATCATACAGATTACGCAATTCGATAGTCATTAATTCAATGTCATAGATGCGTGCACCCACATAGATAAAGATGCCAAATTTTTTGAACAGCTGCTGTACATCATATAAGCTCTCCATCTTTAAGCACTTCCTTCATATTATACAAGTAAACCATATTTTTTTAAACCCAGTAAAATACATATTACAAAAAGAAATACAAAAACTAGTGTAGAAAGAATCCTTTGGTGTATCGAATAGCTTGTCTGTTGTTTCGGTAGACCCAAAACATTCCCTAACACTAATCCGCCAATTAGCCCACCGACATGTCCCCAAACATCTACAGAGGTATCCAGAAGACCAAAAACAAATGTCAACACAATAAATAAAAGAAAATGTCTGACTAGCTGCTGGATCGCTGGGTTATGTTTAAAATGAAACCCTAAGATAAACAACGCACCGAACAAACCGAATATCGAAGTACTTGCACCACCAGACAGAACATTCGCTTCGTTAAAAGCAAAGCTTGCTGTATTTCCCATTATCCCGCTGAACATATAAATCAAGAAAAAACGCCAATGGCCATAGATTGCCTCGATTTGCTGCCCCATAAAATACAGTATCAGTGAGTTCATTACGAAATGCATCAGTCCAAAATGGATGAAGATTGGTGTCACTAAACGCCACCATTCATTGAAGTGAACAATATAAGGACCATACATTCCGGCATAATAAGGGATCTCAAGTCGCGGAAATAATTCCATCATGAGGAAGACCGCTGTCTGTATCCCTAAAAAAGCATAGGTCCATAACGGTCGTCTTAACCATGCACGCAATTTTATTTGCTGTTGATAATTCATGAAAACCTCCCATTTCATTTTAGTCAATAAACAATTGTTGGATCTTCTGATCAAAGCTCTCCGGTTGCCATTGTTCATTCAATTGTTCACGAAAAACAAGGCTACATGTTTTTTTATGAAAATTATTTAAATACCGGTCGTAATAACCACCGCCAAAACCGATTCGATAACCGGCTCTATTGTAGATAATACCTGGTACAATGAGGAGATCGATCATCTCCGGCAAATAGAGCTTCTCTGATTGTGGCTCAAGAACACCAAAACTCGAACGTACAAGAACGGACTGTTCATCCATTTCATAAAACGCCATCTGACGTTTCGGCAAAGTTTTAGGTACAACTATTTTCTTTTGTTCTTTTTCTGCTCGTTGGATAACCGGCTGTGTATCCAGTTCAAATTCATTCGATAAAGTCGTCCCTATCACTTTTGCTGACTTCCAGTACTCGCTGGCGAATAGCTGTTTATAGATTCGCTGTTCTTTTTCCTTTTTCTTGCCACTTTTGGCCAGATTTTTCAGCTTTTCGATTCCTTTCCGGCGTAATCTTACTTTCAATTGGTCCAAAAACTCACCCTTCCTTCTCTCATAAAATGGTATAGGAAAAAAAGAAAAATAGCAATCGAACTTTCAAATAAATGCATAAATAGAATAAAAAGAAGACCTAGAAATGATTGGCCTTCCTTTTTTAATAAATTTCAACTGTTCAGCGCGTGTTTTTGTCTGATAAAAAGTGCATACAGAAAATATGGCGCACCAAAAAGGGCAATCAAAATTCCTGTAGGTACTTCCCCACTTGGTAGAATCACTCTAGCAACCATATCTGCACTAAGCAGAAAAATGGAACCGAACAAACCGCTCAGAACAAAGGTCCAGTTATTTTCTTTACGTACGACTAGCTTCGCAGCATGAGGAGCTAGTAGTCCTACAAAAGATAAACTACCTGTCACCGCTACACTACCGCTTGCCAAAGCAACAGCTAACAACAAAAGGATTTTTTGACTTTTAGCCACGTTAAGGCCTAATCCTTGCGCGCGTTCTTGACCAAATGATAGCAATCCAATCCTCTGTGCATAAAGTCCTCCTAGCGGAATTAAGATAACCGCCCATGGAAGCAATGCCCAAACATAAGGCCAGCTCGCACCCCAGATTGATCCCGCTAACCATGCATTCACAAATCCATAATTTTCCTTAGATAATTGGATCGTGCATAGCAATGTTAATGCAGAAAGGCCGGCATTAACGGCAATACCGGACAATAAGATTCGATTCATACCCAAAAAGCCATTTCGATCATAGGCCGCAAGATAGACACAGCAAGCAGCTAAAACACCACCTAGAAAGGCTACAACTAGCAATAGAAACGGCAGCGAATAGTGCGAAAAGAAACCTAAATAAAGCATCACTAAAAATCCTGCTCCGGCATTAATGCCCAATATACTAGAATCTGCCAATTCATTTCTTGTTACTCCTTGCAAGATATAACCAGAAACGCCAAGACAAGCTCCTGCTAATAAACTGATCAGTAATCGAGGAACTCGAAATTCTCTAACAATCAGCGCCAAAGAAGATGATTCTTTCCCTATGAACGTGGCAAAAAGCTGATCCAGGTAAATAAAAGGCGTACCAATCATTAAACTACCTATAGACAGGATGACAAGTACAAAAAGCAAGAAATAGAACGTCCAATATATTTTTTTCACCGTTGTTCCCTCCTTACTTGTATCAGTAAAAACGGAACGCCAATCAATGCAATGACTAATCCAAAAGGTGTTTCAAAAGGGGGATTGATCATCCTCGCTGTAAAATCCGCCAACATAACCAATCCACCGCCAACTAAAAAAGAGACAGGTAGAACATAACGATAGTCCGTTCCAACCATTCCGCGAACAACTGGCGGAACCAACAGCCCAATAAATGAAACAGGTCCGACTAACGAAACGGCAATGGCTGCTAACACTGCAACTAGACAGAAAACAATCAACCGCGTTCGTTTAGGATGACTTCCAAGAGCTAATGCATGTGTTTCACTCAAATGAATCAAAGATATTGCTTTTCCTAATGAAAAAGAAACCAAAACAGCAAGTATATATAAAGGAAACAATACTGCTAATTGTTTCCATGTGATATTGGCAGCTCCGCCTACAAACCAAAAAGCAAGATCCTGCTGCAGATTAAAGAATTGGGTAAGTGCTTGGCTGATAGCAGTAAAAAAAGAACTAATAGCTACGCCAGCTAAAATCAGCTGTAAAGGATTCATGCCCATTTTCGAAAACTGCAAAAAACCAAATACGAGCAAAGTTACAGCAAAAGAACCTGCCAATGACATTAGAAACACAGAAAAATCAGAAGCTTTAGGCCAAAAAGCAAAACTAAGGGCCATTGCCAACGAAGCACCCGCGTTGATTCCTAGTAAGCCTGAATCTGCTAAAGGATTTCTTGTCACTCCTTGCATCAATGCACCGCTCAATGCAAAACAACTCCCTACAAGAAATGCTCCCGCCACACGAGGCAAACGAATATTTCGTATGATTTGGTGACTTTGTTTTGATCTATCAAAATCAAACAACGCCTGCCAAAAATCTGCTTTTCCCACAGTCGCTGCGCCATTTGAAAGAGCAACAAAAAAAATAATCAAAAGAACAAAACAGACCAAAAGCAGGAGTCTATTTTTCTTCATAGTCCTCATAATTGATCCTCCTGCTCTTTTGGCAACAAATCATAGGTTAGAAAAACTGGTTTATTTGTTCTTGGAAGCGTGACAATCGTTGCATCAATCTCAAATATTTTTTTCATACACTCTTTTGTGATCACTTCTTCAGGTGTACCTTCTGTGATCAACTTACCGTTTTTCATTGCTAATAAATAATCTGAAAAACGTGAAGCATGATTAATGTCATGAATCGACATCAAGATCGTTGTTTGTTTCATTTGATTGATTTCAGTCAATAACTGTAGGATCTCTAATTGGTGTGCCGGATCTAAAAATGTTGTCGGTTCATCCAAGATCAAGATATCTGTTTCCTGAGCAAGCGCCATAGCGATCCAGACACGCTGGGTTTGTCCACCAGACAGCGTTGCGATATCCCGCATACGAAATCCAGCTAGACCTGTAGCATCCAACGCCCACTCGATTGCTTCATGATCTTGCGTGTCCATGCCACTGAACAGTTTTTGATAAGGGTATCGTCCGTAAGATACTACTTCTTCTACTGTCATACCTGTAGGGTGTTCACTAGTTTGTGCTAATAATGTAATTTTTTTTGCAAGTTCTTTTGAACTGTATGTAGAGATATCAGAGTTATTGACAATGATCTTTCCTGATTTCACAGGTAGTATACGGGTAAAACTTTTCAATAAAGTAGATTTTCCACTTCCATTTGGCCCAATCAAACTAGTGATTTTCCCTTCAGGAATCGTAACAGACATGTTTTCAATGATTTTTTTGTTTTCGTAGCCGGCTGCAATGTCAGCTGCTCTTAATCTCGTCATTTCACCCATCCTTTCGCTGAAAATCATTCTCAATTATGACGCTGTTTCAACATTTCGTCAAGCGCTACTTTCATATCTATAGCCAAATGAAGCGGTTGACAGCGTTAGAAATATCAGGAATAATAACCAATGAGAAAGATTCTCAATTATGTTAGGAGGAAAGAAATGAAATTAAAAACAAAAGTATTCACATTATCTAGCATATTGCTGCTGGCTGGAGTACTGAGCGCTTGCTCCCCCTCTTCAGATAAAGAAACAGCTACAACTGCCAATTCGACGACTTCATCCAATAGTACTCATACAGTCACAGATACACTTGGACATAAAGTAGAGATTCCAAACGCGCCCAAACGGATCATCGGCAGTTACTTAGAAGACTATCTGATTGCACTAGGGGAAAAACCTATCGCCCAGTGGACTGTTGGCAGTGGTTCCATTCAAGATTATCTGCAAGATGATTTAAAGGATGTCCCAACGATTTCTTATGACCTTCCTTATGAGAAAGTGTTAAGCTTTGAGCCTGATTTGCTGTTGATTTCTTCTTCCGCTACTGTCGAAGGCGGGAAATACGAACAATATAGCAAAATCGCGCCAACTTATGTTGTAAAAAACGGAACAGATGTCACATGGGAAGAACAACTAAAAGATGTCGGCAAAGCTTTGGCAAAAGAAAAAGAGGCAGAAAAAATCATTTCCGATTATCAAAAATCCATCAAGAAAACTCGAGAAGAACTAGCAGATAAAATCGAGAACAAGACAGCTGCAGTGTTGTGGGTGACCAACAACTCAGCCTTTATGGTCAGCAAAAATCGGTCAAGTGGAAGAATCGTATACGACGATCTGGAATTTGGTGTTCCTGATCTAGTGGAAGAGGTCTCCAAAAAAGCCACTTCTGACTGGTCTGCTGTTTCCTCTGAAAAGCTAGCTGAATTAGATGCTGACTACATCATCCTTGTGAACAGTGACAAAGATGCTGCCATGTTCAATGAACCAAGCTGGAAGAATCTTAAAGCAGTGACAGACAATCATGTACTGCAATTCGGACCTGAATCTAGTTGGCTATATAACGGACCTATTGCCAGTCAGGAAATGGTCAATGATATCAAAGAA
Source organism: Enterococcus sp. H57 (assembly GCF_003112495.1). Lineage (NCBI taxonomy): Bacteria > Bacillati > Bacillota > Bacilli > Lactobacillales > Enterococcaceae > Enterococcus > Enterococcus sp. H57. Next base: position 13,102 of record NZ_BEHC01000032.1, on the reverse strand, counting down.
AAACTAAATTGATTTTAACTAAAAAAAGCATCTTCACGATTAGTCGTGAGATGCTTTTTTTCTTATTAACAAACTAGACGCATAGATTTTATTCTTCTTTTGAAGCAACCCTATTTTTTACTCTTTCCCATTTTTGAAAACGATGGGCATATAGATTTTCTTGATCCGTTATCCCCTCATACTCCTCTATAAGGGCGAAGTCTGAAAAATCAATATTCCCAATATACGTATCGCCTTCAAACGTGCTATCGATCAATGTTCGCCAGATCCGACCAGTGTAAGGAAGAAGTTCTTGAAAAATCCGACTACCACCCGAAACATAGATATCTTCTGAGATCGTTTGACTATACGACAAAAGTTCATCGATCGAATGCATTACTTCCGCATTTTCTTTCGTGCGAAAATTTGGTTGCGTTGTCAACACGATGATATGGCGATAAGGAAGTGAAAGATCCCCCATTCCTTCATAGGTCTTTCTTCCCATCACTAAAATTCGATCCATTGTATGTTCGCGAAAGAAACGCATATCATTTGGCAATCGCCATGGTAACAAACCATTTTTGCCGATCAGACCATTTTTATCTTGTGCCCACATGGAAATAAACATATTATCCGCTCCTTATGATTTTAGATGTTTTGAGATAAAAAAAGTCTCAATTCTTTGACCAGCAAGGAATTGAGAACTTTAAAAACATTATTTTGTTTCACGGTGCAAAGTAACTTTGCGTTCGCGTGGGCAATATTTTTGTTTTTCCAAACGATCAGGATTGTTACGTTTGTTTTTGCTTGTTAGATAGTTACGTTCTTTACAAGAAGTACACTCTAAAGTGATGTTTACGCGCATGTTTTTCCCTCCCATTTTTACAAGAATCCTCTAAGATGACTCTCAGACTTGATTATCTTACCATGATTTTTTCTAGATTGCTAGTGTTTTTCACGATTTTGTTAAGTAAAACTACTTGACGATAAATACAACGGTTTTACTTCTCAAACAAAATCTTTTTCTTTTTGTATAAATACCCTTACACTTGTTTATATAGATTATGTTTTTTAATAAAGGGGGATACTAATATGCCATGGAACATGAAGGACTTTCCTGCATCAATGAAAAACTTAGATAAATTGACAAGAAAAAAAGCAATCGACATCGCAAATGCATTATTAGATGAAGGGTACCCTGATAACCGTGCGATCCCAATTGCCATTGATCAAGCAAAAAAATGGTATGAAGATGCTAGTGAATCAGAAAAACGAACTTTCGAAAAAGAAAAAAATCCAAGCAAGACGGATGAACACGATACGAATCCTCGTGCTGGAAAACTGCTTGATTCAGATGTGATCGTAGAATATGAGGAAGAACAATGGATCGTGAAATCTAAAGGGGCAAAAAAGGCAAGCAACCATTTTGATACAAAAAAAGAAGCAATCGAAAAAGGAAAGCAAGTAGCACAAAACAAAGAATCAACTTTGTTCATTTATAAAAAAGATGGGACAAAAGAAAAAGAAATCGATTATTGAACATATGTAAAGGGGTTGTGACGAAAATCGTGTCACAACCCCCTTATGTTCGAAACAATGGTGTTCCTCTGCCAACTCCGAACCATAAGTCATAATATCTATAAAACGGGAAGAGCTGTTTTTTGAAATTGTTTCTTATCACTCAGTGTTAAACGGTAGGAGAAAACCTCTTTTTTATTGATATTTGATTTTCATCAAACAGTCACATAGTCGATTGCTTCTGCTTGCGGAATCGTTTCATCTACAAAGTAGACTTTATACCATGTCAAGAAACTGAAGATTGTCCAGATTTTTCTTTGCTCTTCTTTACGTCCTTCGTGATGGTCATCTAGCAACTTCATGATTTTTTCTTGATCAAAAAATTCTTTTGCAAAATCTGCTTCGAATAATGCTTTGACTTGTTCGTAGCCGTGTTCTTCTTTCAACCAAGCTTTGATTGGCACAGGGAATCCTAATTTCACACGATTCGACCATTCTTCCGGAAGATGTTTGTTCGCAGCTTGTCTGAAAATATCTTTTGTGTTGTTTTGATTCAATAAAAACTTACTTGGTATTTGTTGAGCCAATTTCATGACTTCGATATCCAATAAAGGTACTCGGACTTCCAAAGAACTTGCCATAGAAAGTTTATCTGCCTTTAACAAGATATCTTTTGGCATCCATTGATGAAGATCGACATATTGCATCTTATTGACTTCATCTTTGATTCCTTCTGTTTTCTCGTAATGAACAGTCATGATTTCATCCACAGATGGTGCTGTTTGATATTTTGGTGTTAACACTTCTGATGCTTCTGATTCTTCGAACACTCGAGCATGACCGATAAAATATTCTTTTGCAGGAGCAAGTGATTCATATAAATGGATCCGTCCATGGAAATTTTTCATTTTTCCGATTTTACGTCCTAAATTATAGCGTGTTCCTTTTGGTAATTTTTTCAATCCTTGAGCAATCACACGGATGAATTTTGAATTCGTATGGAATCCATACGTTTGGTATCCCGCAAACAGTTCATCCGCCCCTTCTCCAGATTGGACTACCCGCACACTTTGTGAAGCAAGATTTGCTAAAAAGTACAAAGGTACGCAAGAAGGATTTGAATCAGGTTCATCTAAGTGATACTGGATCAAAGGGAATGCTTTGAACGACATGTCTCCGTCGATCACTGCTGCTGTATTATCTAAGTCCAATAGTTCGGTTAGTTTTCTGGCTTCAATCGCTTCATTATAGGTTTTATCATCAAACCCGATTGAGAAAGAATGATCTGGTTTCAATACAGAGGTTACATAACTGGAATCAACCCCGCTGGATAAGAAAGAACCAACTTCTACATCACTGACCGTATGTGCTTCAATAGAAGCTTGAACGGTTTCGTCGATTTTTTCGATCCATTCTTGTCGGGAATGCGTTTCTTTTGTTTCAAAATCTGCATCCCAATATTGCTGAATGTCTAGTTTTCCATCTTTATACGTATAATAATGGCCTTCAGGCAAACGATAGACATCTTTGAAGAATGTTTCGCCGTTTAATGGAGAATATTGGAAAGTCATATAAGGTTTCAACGCTTCTTTGTTCAATTCTTTGTTAAAATCAGGATGAGGCAGAAAACTTTTGATTTCTGAACCAAACATAAATGTTCCGTTCATTTCTGCATAATAATATGGTTTGATCCCAAAGTGGTCTCTTGCACCGAATAACTCATTCTTTTCATTATCCCAAATAGCAAAAGCAAACATTCCGCGGATCTTTTGCAATAATTCTGTTCCCCATTCTTCGTAACCATGCAAAAGGACTTCTGTATCTGCATGTGTTTGAAAAACGTGGCCAGCTGCAATCAATTCTTCTCTCAAAGGCTGGTAATTATAGATTTCGCCATTAAAAATAATGATCTTTGTCCGATCTTCATTGTAAATAGGCTGAGTACCGCCCTCTAAGTCAATAATACTTAATCTTCTGAATCCTAAAGCAACATGTTTATCGATATATTCTCCTGAACTATTAGGTCCACGGTGAACGATTCGATCCATCATTGTATTAATAATTGTTTTTTTGTTGTCCTTGTCGTTAACAAAACCTACAATACCGCACATTTAACTTTCACATCCTAATATAAAATTACTGTTTATTTCATTCATATGCATCTTATCATAGAATAAATAGCGGACGAATATTTTCTCTCTTACAATTTCGTCACGTGAAAACAAAAGATGAAAGTTTCTGTTTTTACAGAAAATAAAGTCCCAATATCTAATTTACCATGTTTTCTTTTTTGAGGCTACCTTATTCTCTTTGTGTTAAAAAAATATTAGTGGATGCTATTTCCAAAAAAACCAGCAAAAAAAGACACGACCTAAAGATCGTGTCTAATTATGACTGTATCAGAAAATATGATACCAAACGGATCTATTCATTAATTAATTGACATAGTTTATCTGTTGCTCTTTTATGACTGGATAACTGACCAATTCATGACGATCCAAGTCTTCTTTATTCATATTTACAGCAGTAATTTGACTGTCTTCATACGTACGATAATAATAAATCCCTTTATCAACGTTACAGCAAGAAGAATAAATCGTATATTCGTATTTTCCTTCTCCAGTATCGCATACTCCTTTTTGTTGCTCGACTGAGCCTAGTATATGAAAAAATTGACTGATACTTTCAGATTCTGAATCACCTGATGCAGCATTCATTTTAGTAAATGTGGCTTTTACAAATCGAGAAACAGAAGAGAGATCTCCAGGTAAGCCCAATCCTCCCATCCCACGACTATAAACATTCAAGCTGATCTGGTTTGAAAAATGATTTTCTGGTGTTCCATTTGATAGCGAGCGATAATTGTTCAGATTAAATAATTGATAATCAAATGGCGGATTATTTGTCAACACACCGACAGGATTATCATATAAATGAAGTCCATCTTTCATACTTTCAATTACTATCGATTTTTCTTTATCAGCTAATAACCAGTGTAAAGGTGACAAGGGTAGTTTTTCACTAAAATCGATATTGACTAGATTGATAGTAGCCAATAATTCTTTAGCTTCGTCTATGGTTGAGCATTGCCCTAGTATCCATGGAATAAACTCAAATGGTGCAACGTTATCTTTTCCTTCTTGTAATTCTTTATAATCAGCATTGCCAGGAAAATTCAGTCCTGCCATACTCAACCCTTTTTCATTTGTAGCCTCATAATAGAGTGGATAGTTGGATACCCCAGCTGCTATTCCTATCATTGCATAATGTTTATCTAAATTTTTTACCTTTCTAAAATCGAAACGATAATTTCTTGGAGTAATAGTGACCACTTCATTATAAGACATCTCATAATCAAAATTCCTTCCAAAATAATGGTCTTTCGTTGCATAAGTGATTGCGGTACACATCGTTTCCCCTCCTAAAACAAATCGTTTTTACACTTTTATCTTACATCTAGTATTTTTTTTTATCAAAAAAAGGCCAAAGAAGATTGATTTACTAGCATTTATAAAAAATAGTACTCAGGGGGAATCAAAAAATATTGTAGGTTAAAAGTACAACAATAAGGGGCTGTGACAAAAGTCTTGTCACAGCCCCTTATTCCGAACAAACGGTGTTCAAAAGCTTGCATCTGCGGTAATAAGCCCAATCAAACGAAAAAATAGGAAAAGCTATTTTTGTTTGGCCGTTCTTATTACTTGATGCAGGACAGCTTCTTCACAACCTCTAATCGTTGATATAAGGAAGGTACAGGATTTGAACCTGCGCGCCGGTATTAGCCGGTTCGCCGGATTTCGAGTCCGGTGCATTACCACTCTGCCAACCTTCCGTAAGTACTATTTTTAAACTTTTTTCACGAAATGTCAAGCCTATTTCTAATAGATAAATAACAGAAATCGCTTTTTTTAGCAAAAAAGTCCATTGACAGTTTGCAGCCAACGGACTTACCGATCAAATTCATACTGATAGAACACTATCTGATTATTTCAGGATTATCTAATGCTAAAATCGAGTCAATTGTCCGTTTGATCAGTGCAATGATTTGTTCTTCTGTTGGATGCATGATGTTTGATGACATCAATGACGCTAAGCCAGTCACTGCTACCCATGTACCAGTATGCAGAGCATCGACATATTCATCCGATAATTGATTGTATCTTTCATCTTCTTTAACTATTTCACGGAAATAATTGTATGAAAAATCATGCATTTTCTTTCCGTCCCCATGTTCATCAATGTACAATGCCATGTAAAGACTATGATGCTTTTTTGCAAAGTAGATATAGTTCAAACCGAGATCAATGATTTTATCACCAGTACGTTCAATAGGGAAAACATCTTCTTTTAGTTGTTCAAAGATAGAATCCAGCAACGTATTTTTTAAATCTTCCATGTTTTTGAATTCCAGATAAATCGGCTGTGTCGAAATCCCCATCTTTTTAGCAATATTTCTCGCAGTAAATCCTTTAAACCCTTCCTTTGCAACAACATCATAAGCAGCTTTTAGAATTTGATCCTTGGTATAGACTTTTCTTCTCATTAAAACTCCCCCACTTCTTTACTGCAGTATATGTTGTTTTATTGTACCCTATTTTTAGCATTTTTTGCAAACATTTTACTCAAAACGTTATATTTTAAATTTTTTTTCAGTCTTCTTTAACTTTTTTTTGCAAAATTAAAAAAATTTGGTTAAATTCAATGGGTTCCCTTACATTTTTAGTTTTGACCTAAATGATAGTTGTCCAAATCTTTCATTTCAAGTTATAGTTAAAGAAAATGAAAAAGAAGGTGTGTAATGGAAAACGAAACTGACGTTATTTATATTCATCCTCAAAAACGAATCGTTTCACAGAAAAGAAAGTATTTTTATCTTGGTTTTACAGGTGTTTTTTTTCTTTTTATTGGCTTGCTTTCTAATACTCCTACTGATAATTGGAGTGGATTGCTAACTATTCTTACCTCGCCAAGCAATCTTTTGACAGATTATTTTGCTTTAGGCGGTTTCGGAAGCGCATTCATAAATGTAGGGATTTTGACCTTACTTTCTGTGCTTTTAGCTTATCGGCACAAGGTGATTTTAAACGGTCCCTTATTTGCTTCGATTCTAACAGTTACCGGTTTCTCTTTTTTTGGCAAAAATCTTTATAATTCTATCTCAATCATTTTAGGTGTGTATCTATACGCTGTATTTGTCAATAAACCTTTTTCTCAGTACATCATGATCGGACTGTTTGGTAGCGCATTATCACCGGTCGTTAGTTATATCACTTTTGGTATGCGTTTTCCTTTACTGATAGGTATTTTATTGGGGAATTTAGCTGGCATAGCAATTGGTCTACTTCTTCCGCCCTTAGCTGCTCAAACTTTAGTTTTCCATCGTGGATTCACACTTTATAATATTGGATTCACCTCTGGGTTGATTGCGATGACTTTTACTGCTGTTTTGAGGTTATTCAGCTATTCAATCGTCGAAAATACATTGGTTTTCAATGAATATCACTTTCCTCTCATTTGGATTATTTTTGGCTTTTTTTCGCTGACAGTCGGAATTGGTTTCTATTATAATTCCTTTCGGCTTTCGGGGATTCGAGAAATTTTCGATTCATCTGGAAAATTGACAACTGATTTCATTGCTAATTCTGGTATTGGTGCTACTTTGATCAACATAGGCTTAGTTGGTCTGATGCTGTCTTCTTATGTTTTGCTGGTTGGCGGTCAGTTAAATGGACCTGTCATCGGTGCTATTTTATCTGCGGTGGGTTTCAGTGCTTTTGGTTGTCATTTAAAAAACAGTTTTCCGATACTAGTCGGAATATTTATTGCTTCTTTGTTTGGAACTTTTCATGAGATCACCAGTACTGGCATGCTTGTTGCAGCTGTGTTTGGGACAGGTCTCGCGCCCATAAGCGGTTTTTACGGCAGTTTTTACGGTGTAATAGCTGGTGTACTACATATTGCTCTTGTCCATAACGTCAGCACTTTGCACGGAGGACTAAATCTATATAACAGTGGTTTTTCAACTGGTTTCGTTGCAGGTATCCTTGTACCGATACTAGATAACTTTACCGCTGTCAGAAAGGAAAAAAAGACACTTGGAAAAAGAATTATCAAAAAGAATCATCGATGAGCTTCTTACTTATTTATATTCCCATGAAATAACTGAAATACGTATTGGAGTAGAATTTGCTGAGGAAGGGCTTTTCATAGAGATACAGGGTACGGCAGAAACTCAGCCAGAAGATTTAGATGTACTTGCTGATTTGCTGAACAATCCTCGGGACCCTAGTATGGAAATCTACTATCAAGAACTATTAGGTAATCCCCGACATGATCGGGAAGATTATCATCTGTTAGGTAGTTTGATTGATGACGTGGAAATCATGTATGCCCAGCCGATTATCAATATTAAGATCTTTCGACGTGCTTCTCATTCCTATTATTAACCCTATTTTCTATTTATAAAAGACTGAATCAAAAAAGCAGCTCCTGAAAGTTCGATTAAAATCTACTTTCAGGAGCTGTTCAAGCTTGACATTATTGATTTTCCAATCCTTCATACACTTCATCTGTTACAGGTTCTAAAAACTCTGAATTACCAGCAGTGATCGCCAAATGTTCAAACCAACTGTCTTTTGTCGCACCATGCCAATGTTTAATCCCTTTGTGCGTTACGACGACATCTCCAGCCATTAATCGTCTTGCTGGCTTTCCTTCTTCCTGATACCAGCCTTCTCCTCCGGTCACAAGTAAGATTTGATAGCCGTCTTTATGGACATGCCAGTGATTGCGACAACCTGGTTCAAAAGTTACATTACCTACACCAACAGAAACTTCGGGATCATTCACTAACATATTCAGATAGCTTTGCCCGGTAAATACTTGAGCGTAAGCTTCGTTTTTTTCACCTGCTGGAAAAATCACGCCATTGTGTATTTCTTCGTGTTTTGTCGTCATTTACGCCTCTTTCTTATCTTCGCTATTTTCTTCTAAATAGATTTCTTTTGCTAAACTAAAAGCTGACCAAGCTTTTGGCCATCCTACATAAAAAGCTAAATGGGTAATGATTTCTGCTATTTCTTCACTAGTAATGCCATTTTGCTTGCCAATCTTCAGATGAGCTGGCAATTGTTCAAAATTTCCTCCTGAAATTAATGCAGATATGGTGATGATACTACGCTGATGAGCAGATAATTCTTCTCTGGACCATACTTGTCCAAATAAAACATCATCATTCAATTCTACAAATTTTGGTGCAAAATCTCCTAATTGATCTCGTCCTGCGGTTTGTTTTTCTGCCATTTCTCTTATTCTCCCTTCACGACTGTTAGGTGATTCAACTATGGTTCTAAGGCAACTTTATTTTCTATTGTTTCTTCGCATTTCATTTTAAATGTAGTCTTTCAGCCTGTCCAATGCTTAGTTTATTCAGTCGATATGCTTTTTAAGCATAGTTGCTAACGCTTTTTTTATTTTAAAAAAAACAAGTTATTAAATAAGTCTTTAGTTGGATGTTTTTTTGAGATCAATCTTTTATACTTATGATGAACTTACAAAATTGTTTGTTTTCTGTCATATCAAAAAATGGCGCAGTTAGTTGCTTTTCTAGTAAAGTATAGTTAACAAAGAACCTCTAAGGAGTTGATGAATAATGAATATTGCTGCCTCTCGAAAACTGATAAATTTCATATCCATTATCGGATTAGGCCTATCAATCGCGCTGACGATTTATTTTATTAATTTAGGTGTTTTCAAAGATTTGAATGCGTTAAGAGGATTAGTAGGTGATTCCATCATTTTAGGACCGATTATTTTTGTCTTCATCCAAATCCTGCAAGTAGTTATTCCAATCATTCCTGGAGGGATCAGTACTGCAGCTGGTGTCCTGATATTTGGCCCTTATGCTGGATTTATTTATAACTATATTGGAATCTGCATTGGTTCGATTATCATTTTTCTGCTAGGGCGTCGTTATGGAAAGCCATTCATACTTTCCATGATTAGCGATAAGACATATAACAAATATATTGGCTGGCTGGATAATCAAAACCGTTTTGAGAAGCTGTTTGCTCTAGCTATTTTTCTTCCAGTTGCTCCTGACGATGCGTTATGTTTGATGGCTGGATTGACAAACATGTCAGTGAAACGATATACACTAATCATTTTGATTGCTAAACCACTGTCGATTTTCTTATATAGTATGGCCTTGATTTATGGAGGTCAATATCTAAGTGGTCTTCTTGGATAATATTTATTTTGTAAAATTAGTCATTGATTGACAATGTTAAATCTGGGAAAGGGTCTGCAAAACACACTGCACCCTTTCCTTTTTCATTAGATTTGCGCTACAATGTGAAGAGCAGGTGATAGGATGAATTATTTGAAACGTAGCTTAGGTAATGCTTGGGACTTTTTAAAAGGAACACAAGCTTATTTCCGTGATGTCTTGCTGATGCATGGCTTTATTTTATTTATTTGTTTACCCTTATTGAGCAGTACGACCCGTTTTATTTTACACCGAGGGGCAATTGACTATTTGTCTTATGACAATATTCCTTCAATTTTTTCTCAACATCCTGGGGTTCTACTCTCGTTAATCGTAGTTTTGATGACGATTTTACTGTTAGTTTATTTCGAATTTACTTTTCTTTTGATGAGTGTTTTTTTTATTAAAAAGAAAGAACCAATCTCTTTGAAGCAACTCTTACACTTGACGATACTTCAGCTGAAGAAAGTGAGACCCATTACTTTTTTGTTTTTCCTTGCTTATTTTTTATTGATTCTACCGATCAGCGGATTAAGTTTTAATTCTGATCTACTGTCAAAAATAAAAATCCCCGCTTTCATTATGGATTTTATTTTTGCTAATCGTTGGATCATCGTCAGTTCCTTTTTACTCGTTTATATTTTCCTTGGCTATATTGGGATTCGACTGATTTTTGCTTTACCGGAAATGATTCTACGAGATCGTCCTTTTCGAGCAGCCATTCGGGAAAGCTGGTCATTGACCAAATCGCGTCTTTTGGCCATCACGGGCCAATTTATTGTGATTGGCGGTACGATTTTACTCCTTTCTTCTTTAGGATATATCGTTGTTATTTTGGCACAAAGTATGGTTGAACAATTTTTCCCAGACTATGCATTGATCAGCGCTGTGTTTGCTATGACGCTTTTACAAGGGATTTTATTATTCAATATCGTGATGTCTACCGTAGGGATTTTTTATATCATTGTTGATTTCATGGATGACGAAGGCTTCTTGCCTGAGATCCCTAAGTGGTTTATCCCACAAGCCCCCAACTTGCGTTTCTCTGCGCTGAAAAACACTGGTTTGACTCTTTTTGCAGTTTTTTTCGGTATTGGCGTCTGTCTTTACAATATGGATTATCTGACTTCAGCTGTTCAGACAAAACCAGTGACTGTCTCTCACAGAGGTGTGAGTACCCAAAATGGGGCGCAAAATACTTTAGAAGCACTTGAAAAAACAAGCAGAGACTATCATCCTGATTATGTAGAGATGGATGTTCAGGAAACAAAAGATGGTCATTTCGTAGTGATGCATGATGCAAATCTTCGTCACTTAACAGGGGTAAATGGAACACCACAGGATCTTACATTGAAAGAATTGACAAATCTTACAGTTACTGAAAACGGAGTGCAAGCCCCTGTTTGTTCTTTTGATTCTTATTTGGAAAAAGCACATAAGCTAAACCAAAAATTACTTATTGAGATCAAGACCTCTAAAAAAGATTCGGATGACCTTGTCGAACGATTTGTCCATAAATACCGCAAAGTTATCTTAGAGAACCATCATATTTTGCAAAGTTTGACGTACCAAACCGTTTCAGATTTAAAAGAAGCAGAACCAAACTTTTATGTGGGCTACATCTTACCTTTCAATATTGTTGGGCCCCCTGTGACGCCTGCTGATTTTCTGACAATGGAATATAGTACGATCAACCGTAACTTCATTAATTCTGCCCACCAAGACGGAAAAGAAGTATATGTATGGACAATCAACGATTCAGATGCCATGAGTCGCATGATGTTTTATGGTGTGGATGGTATCATAACCGATGAGATGGGACTACTAAATGAAAGTGTGAAACAAACAGATGAAGAAATCACTTATTCAGATAAACTGCTAAATTTTGTTTTGGGAGTCGGCTAATCAAAAATCGTTAATGAAAAAAGTCTTTATACAACAAAAAACGCATAACCTGCCACCGCAGGTATATGCGTTTTTTGTTTGACGCTCATAATGTGTGCTTAACTTTCTCTTGATTCCTTCATCGCACGAACAATAGCTAAAATAGCAGGAATTGCAGAGATCACTGCAAGAATAATTCCCATTTTCCCTGAACTTTTTCTTTTTGGCATATCTTCTCGCTCCCTTCTGTCTTTATTTATATTATAAGGGAGTTCTTGCGAATTCTCAAAAATACTGTTTAAGAAACCAATTCAGCAGGTGCGCTAATATCACAGAATTTTACGAGCATGCGATACTTGCTTTCATTGATAAGTTGATAGTCTCGTTGGTCATAACTTTCAACATACACGACAGCCGTGTTGATATATGTACGTTCAATACAGCCGATTAGTTCATGAGATACTCCGATCGGTTTGCATATATAAGATCTTCCTACTTCTGCTTTTACCATTTCATTCCCTCTTTTCTTTATTTTTATTTTGTTTTTTCTTTATTTTATAATAACAAATTACCTTGTATTTGAAAACGTTTTTATTCATTTTTTTATTTTTTATTTTGAGTATTTTTCTGCTTTTTAGATAACTATTTTTTAACACGATCTTAGACGTTGTGACAAAAACGTTTGTTTATATTCCTATGTTGTTCGTGCGTTTTTTTCTTTATATTGCTAAGTTATTTATAAAGAGGTGAGCATATGATTTATATTCAAGCAATAGTATTTGTAACCTTGATGATTGGGCTACTTATCGGATTAAAAGAAAATAGCTAAACCATTTAAGAAAAAATAAATAAGGAAAATGATAAATGCTTTTTAATTGCATCAAAAAACGTACGATGCTAAACTTGGTATAAGTTCGAAAGTTTAAAGGAAACTTTCAAGAACTAAATTACATTACAAAGGAGATGAATTTTATGACGTTTACAAAAACAAATATGCAATACCGCGTAGCTTTTGATACAACTTCTAACCGTTTTATGGCGATTGATGCACAAAACGAAAATAACGTTGCGTTTGGTATTACAATCGAACAAGCAGTCCGAGCATTAAACGAATCTAGATAAGGAGTGAACCATTCCAAATGGCGACTGATGAGATCTCGGAAAATCAATAAAAGACGTTTGTAACGGTAATACGCGACAAACGTCTTTTTGTATTCATTACATATATTTGGAAATTGTCTCTCTTTATCTCTAGACCTAAACAAAAACACAAGTTCTAATATCAACCATCTCGTTTTTTATGACAATTTTGTTAGCTGTTTCGATGATAATATTCCGTTATTATCTGTATAATATTTAATATTATTATTTGTCAAATTAAGCGAGACAAAACTTTCCATTTACGTAACTCAAAAAAACTTCTAATGGTGTTTGGTAATTTAGTGATTTTCTAGG
>NZ_BEHC01000031.1:34153-71898 GCF_003112495.1 Enterococcus sp. H57 | reverse complement strand
TTCGTGTTCTCTTAGACATAAAAATTCCTCCTGGTATGTTTTCTTCTAGTCTACACACCTTAATTTTTCTGTCTAGTTAATTGTAGCCTATCCACCCCAAAAAGATAAGTATCTGAAGCTTTTTTCTTTTTATGACTTGGAAATAGTAGCATAAAATAATATTTTTTACAAAGAATAAGTACAATCTAGTTTTTTGCTATTAAATGTGTAATAATAAATATGCTATCACAACAAAGAATGAAACCCATTATTGTCCAGTCTATGTCCATTCTTTTTGTTTGCAGGAGTTGTGGTGGCTTCTCATTATTCTTAGCTCAGTTGATCACAACATAACCGAACGGTTGTAGGTTCGAGACAGTCCTACAGGGTACATAAAAATGCATTTAAGGAGATAGAGAAATGGCTATTACTGTGAACATTTATTATAGTGGCGTAAAAGGGAATGCAAAAAAATTTGCGAAAGAAATGGTTTCAACTGGAATAGTAGAAGATATACGTGCAGAAAAAGGTAATATTAAATATGAATACTTTTTTCCAATGGATGATGAGGACACTGTTCTTCTGATTGATAGTTGGACAGACCAAGACGCACTGGATAAACATCACGAATCTTCAATGATGTCTCAGATTGCAGAACTTAGAGAAAAATATGATTTGCATATGAAAGTGGAAAGATATATGGCAGATATAGATAATAGTTTTACAAAAGATTCTGCGTTTATAAGAAAGTAGAGAGCTTATTTTATTAGATAGGATTTCCTGTAGATTGAGAAGATTACTTGTGTTAATATTCGTAAGGAAACTTACAAATAAAAGCTTATTCTTCAGCCACCTTCGGGTGGTTATTTTTAAGTATTTAGAGGCAAAAAAGGGGCAGAAATTGACTGATATTAAGTTAATTAGCGATATATGAATGACATACAAAAATATAAAATTCATTTAAACTGTTTATATATCAATGCTTTTGTTATTCTTTTATATATCTGTTATATGTCAAAAAAACATATTCAATTTCAATTTGTATTTGAATAAAGAGGTTGTGAAAAAGCTGTCCTGCATCAAGTAATAAGAACAGCCAATCAAAAACAGCTTCTCATGTTTTTGATTTGGTTGGACTTATTACCGCAGATATAAGCTTTTGAGCACCGTGAATAAAAAGGTTATGAAATCAACGCTCTAACCTGAGTATTAGAGAAAAAAACGCAAAACATATCATTTATGTTTTGCGTTTTTTATTTATCTTTTTTTCTCAATACAATATAAAATAGGCGGCTGGTTCTTTTGGTTGATAAACCGATAATTCAGCACATTATATGTTTCCTGTGGCAGTTTGGAACAAAAAGAATCAACCATATCCAGTTCTTTTTCTCCACCTTCATGACCATAGTAGACGACAAGGATCAATCGTCCGCGAGGCACAAGTCGTTTCAATATTTCTTCCATAGCTGTGCGTGTAGTCTCTGGCATAGTGATGATTGCTTTATCACTTTTTGGGAGATACCCTAGATTGAAAATCCCTGCTTTGAGATTTTGTTGTTCAGCTATCACTTCTCCTAACGTTTCGTGGCCTTGTAGAAACAATGAGACACGTTCTTCTAACTGACGCTGTTCTAGCCTTTCACGAGTAGCATCGATTGCTTGTTGCTGGATATCAAAACTATAGACATGACCAGTTTTTCCGATGTGTTCTGCTAGAAAAACCGTATCGTGGCCATTGCCCATCGTTGCATCTACGACGTGATCCCCTGGTTGCAAGATTTCTTGCAGTAATGTATGGCTGAAATGCAAAGCAGTTTGCAACATCAGACGCTCACCTTTTTCCGTACATCATATTTTCCTTGGAAGCTATCTCTGCGAAGAAGTTCTTCATCAATTGCATTCAAGACTTCCCATTTTTTCAAGCTCCACATTGGTCCAATCAAGGAATCCCACGGCGCATCCCCTGTCAAACGATGGATGATGATCTCTTTTGGTATCATTTCCAGCTGGTCGCAAATGACATTGACATAGTCAGGACGGCTCATTAATTGAAGGCGACCTTCATGATAGTCCCGCAACATTCTCGTTTTGCGCATCAGATGCATCAAATGGAGCTTGATTCCTTGGATATCTGAATCTAAAATGGTGCGTCTGACATTTTCTTTCATCATTTCTAAACTTTCGCCTGGTAATCCGTTGATCAAATGCGTACAAACACGGATATTATGTTTGCGTAATTTAGCCACGCCATCTAAATAAGTTTGATAATCATGTGCTCGGTTGATCAGTTTTGAAGTTTCTTCAAAAGTTGTTTGCAATCCAAGTTCTACCCATAAATACATCCGCTCGTTCAGTTCAGCAAGGTAATCAACTACTTCATCTGGCAGACAATCCGGTCGTGTACCGACTGATAATCCTACGACACCTGGTAAATTGACTACTTGCTCAAATCGTTCTTTGATTATTTCAACTGGCGCATGGGTGTTTGTAAAATTTTGGAAATAAACGATGTATTGTTGGACATGAGGCCATTTTTGATGCATCATGTCGATTTCTTTCTGGAATTGGATTGGAAGAGGGTCTTCAGGTGCAACGATCATGTCTCCCGAACCAGATACACTGCAAAAAGTACAACCGCCATGGGCAACAGTCCCATCTCGATTCGGACAGTCAAATCCTCCATCGATCGGCACCTTGAAAATTTTCCCGCCAAACTCATTTCGTAAAGCGTAATTCCAAGAATGATATCTTTTATTTCCTTCTGAATAAGGAAAAGTCATTAAAAGTCCTTCTTTCTGTAAGAGTTATCTATTTGTTTTCTTTTTTCTCTATACACTGGATAAGTCAGGCACAGCCAAGAAAGACTGAGTAAGTAGCCGCCGATGATATCAGTAGGAAAATGAACGCCCAGATAAATGCGGCTTATCCCGACACTTACTATAATAAACACCATCAGCAATTGAAGCAATGTGCGTAAGGTTCTTTTTTGAACAAAAGCTGGAAGCAGAAATAGTAAAGAACCGTAAAGAATCATACTGCCTGCTGCATGTCCACTAGGGAAACTGTAACTTGTTTCAACTACTAAGTGCGCCAATGAAGGACGCTCTCGCATGAAAAATAGTTTGATCACCGGGTTGATGATTCCAGCAATTACAATAAATCCAGAAACGAACCAAAATGTTTCTGCCCTTTTTTTCTTATACCACATCCATAAAGCCGCACAAGCAAATAAAATGATGACGGTAAGAGGATTACCGAATTTAGTCATAAAGAGTTGGTAGCTGTTCAGATCAGGATAAGAAGCTCTGACAATGCCTGTAAACCACTGATCGAAACCAGAAAGCCACGACAGATGGAACTTTACGATCCAGCCCAAAATGAAAAACAGGACAAGAAAGAAGCTACCAGCCACCTGAAATGATGTTTTATATTTCATACAATTCCTCCTTTGAAGCAATGACTTATTATAGCATTTTTGGTCCAGCGAAAAAAACGGTAAAGAGATAAAACCAATGTATGATTCCTCTTTGAATAACCAATATTCTTATAAAAAAAATAACTGTAATCGGAAAGACATTTTTTGGTAATGCAAATGAAATGTTAGGGAAATAAAATCAGTGTTTTTCGAAATCCTTTTAAACAAGAACGTAGACGTAGGAAGAACTTGAAAATGAACAGAAGTTGTTCATTACGTTAAATTACAATATGATTACAAAAAACAACAAAGCTCTTAAATAACTTTTAATAAATATTAAGAGAAGTTATAATTATTAATAATAGATAAATTGAAGTTGGAGGATAGAAGATGGAAAACATTGCAAGAAAAGAACGGAGACGTTTAGAACAGACCAAACGTTTTCGAAAAGCAAAACGAGGGGCAGCAATCGTGGGAACTGCGATGGTAGGCTGTTCTGTCGCTGCCCCATTAGTACAGCCGGTTCCTATTCAAGCGGATGAAACACCTGTTCAGTTCGGCGCAAGAATCAATACAGCGGCATTTATCACAGAAATTGCTACTTATGCTCAACCAATCGCTCAAGCCAACGATCTATATGCATCAGTGATGATCGCACAAGCAGTTGTAGAAAGCGGTTGGGGCAGTAGTGTGTTATCTCAAGCACCTTATTATAATCTTTTTGGGATAAAAGGCAGCTATCAAGGACAAACCGTCTACATGGATACGCTTGAATTTTTAAATAATCAATGGGTAAATAAAAAGGAGCCTTTCCGACAATATCCTTCTTTTGCTGAATCTTTCAATGACAATGCCTATGTACTTAGAAATACTTCATTTGGCAACGGTTATTACTATGCCGGTACTTGGAAGAGCAACACGAAATCCTATACAGATGCGACAGCTTGTTTGACAGGGCGTTATGCGACTGATCCTGGTTACGCAGGCAAATTAAATAATATCATCGCAACTTACGGATTGACCCAATATGATACACCAGCTAGCGGAAACGCAGGCGGTGGAGCGACTACAGGTGGCAATAATACTGGAAGTACAGGTAGTACTGGCGGTTCAAGCAATTCTGGTAATACAAACTCAGGTTCAGCAACTTCGACCACTTATACTGTCCAATCTGGTGATTCTGTTTGGGGAATCTCAAATAAATTCGGTATCACAATGGATCAATTGATCCAATGGAACAACATCCAAAACAATTTCATTTATCCAGGACAAAAACTGACAATCAAAGGTAGCCAGGAAAATGGCTCTTCGACGAATAATTCCGGTAACAATACCAATTCTTCAGGAAATGCTGGTACATCAAACGGAGGACAAACAACTGGTGCGAAATACACTGTTCAATCTGGTGATTCTGTTTGGAAGATCTCAAATGATCACGGAATTACGATGGCTCAATTGATTGAATGGAACAATATCAAGAACAATTTCGTTTATCCAGGACAACAGCTAATCGTATCAAATGGCGGTTCTTCTAATGCTGGAGCAAATACTGGCTCAAATACTGGGAATACAAGTGGCTCTAGTTCGTCCAGCTCAAGTTCTTCTAATACAGCTTCAGGAACGAAATATACAGTTAAAGCCGGAGACTCTGTTTGGAGCGTCTCAAATAAATACGGAATTACGATGGCTCAACTAATCCAATGGAACAATATCCAAAATAACTTTATCTACCCAGGACAACAACTGACTGTTTCAAACAGTGGATCAACAAACAGCACGTCAGGTAATACAGGTTCGTCAACCAATACAAATAACAGCAGTTCAGTTAATACTGGCAGCAGTTCGTCTCAAGGCACTTATACCGTGAAAGCAGGTGAATCTGTTTGGAGCGTGGCAAATAAAAACGGCATCACGATGGATCAGTTAATCGAATGGAATAATATCAAAAACAACTTCATTTATCCAGGACAGCAATTGATCGTTAAAGGTGGAACTTCGGCAAATACAAATACAGGTTCAACTACTTCTGCAGCGAAACCAAATACACCGAATACGTCTGCTACGACAAGTACATCATCCACTGGTAATACGATGTATACCGTGAAAGCGGGCGAGTCAGTTTGGAGCGTAGCGAACAAACATCATATCACGATGGATCAGTTAATCGAATGGAATAATATCAAAAACAACTTCATTTATCCAGGACAGCAATTGATCGTTAAAGGTGGAACTTCGGCAAATACAAATACAGGTTCAACTACTTCTGCAGCGAAACCAAATACACCGAATACGTCTGCTACGACAAGTACATCATCCACTGGTAATACGATGTATACCGTGAAAGCGGGCGAGTCAGTTTGGAGCGTAGCGAACAAACATCATATCACGATGGATCAGTTAATCGAATGGAATAATATCAAAAATAATTTCATCTATCCAGGACAGCAAGTGATTGTGAAGAAAGGTTCATCTCAATCAACAAACCAACAATCAGTTACTGGTTCGAAAACCTATACTGTGAAATCTGGAGAATCTGTTTGGAGTGTTGCTGACAGTCATGGAATTACAATGGCTCAACTAATCGAATGGAACAATATTAAGAACAACTTTATTTATCCAGGTCAAACGTTGATTGTAGCTAAATAAAATAGCTGTTCGAAGAAATAACGATTGAATTCCACAAAAATATTTGTTACTATAAGGCTACTTAAATATGACAACACTTGAAAAGGAAGTAGTAAAAAGACTGAAGTTTCAGAGAGCGCATGGCTGGTGAGAATGTGCACGGATGCTTTTGAACTCGCCTTTGAGTTGCCCTTGCTGAATACCCGAGTAAGCAAGCGGCGGTGACGGCCGTTACAACGTTCGAGGCCTTTTCACTAAGGTAAAATTAGGTGGTACCGCGTAGATTACGTCCTATAAAAAGAGCAATCTTTTTATAGGATTTTTTTATTTCTTTTGTGAAGTTTGAGAAAACAAAGCAAAAGGAAATAAAAATAAACAGATTCTGCCGGTTTTTTCGTTATATTTATAATAGAAACAAGTGTTTTCAATAGAACAGGAGGACAGCAAATGAGTTACAATCATAAAGAAATTGAGAAAAAATGGCAAAAATACTGGGCAAAAACGAATACTTTCAACACCCATGATGATCCTGAAAAGCCAAAATTTTACGCACTGGATATGTTTCCCTATCCATCTGGTCAAGGGCTACATGTAGGGCATCCTGAAGGTTATACGGCAACGGATATCCTTTCACGTGTGAAAAGAAGTCAAGGATACAACGTACTGCATCCAATGGGGTGGGATGCATTCGGTCTGCCTGCTGAACAATATGCGCTAGATACAGGAAACGATCCGGCTGAGTTTACCCAAAAAAATATCGAAACATTCCGACGCCAAATCAATTCTTTAGGATTTAGTTATGACTGGAATCGCGAAGTGAATACAACTGATCCGGAGTATTATAAATGGACACAATGGATCTTTACGAAGCTTTATGAAAAAGGTCTAGCTTATGAAGCAGAAGTAGCGGTAAACTGGGTACCTGAATTAGGAACAGTTATTTCAAATGAAGAAGTGATCGATGGGAAAAGTGAACGTGGTGGCTATGATGTAGTTAGAAAACCAATGCGCCAATGGATGCTGAAAATCACTGCTTATGCTGATCGCTTATTGGATGATCTAGAATTAGTTGATTGGCCAGAAAGCATTAAAGAAATGCAAAGAAATTGGATCGGTCGTTCAGTAGGAGCAAATATTGAATTTAAAGTGGCTGGTACGGATAAATCCTATACCGTATTTACGACACGACCAGATACTCTATTCGGTGCAACTTACTCGGTTCTTGCACCTGAACTAGATCTTGTTAGAGAAATTACGACCCCTGAACAAAAAGCTGCTGTAGAAGCTTATATCGAAGAGACAGCTAAAAAATCAGATCTAAAGAGAACAGATCTTGCAAAAGAAAAAACAGGAGTATTTACTGGTGCTTATGCAATCAATCCAGTTAATGGCAAAGAAATCCCAATCTGGATTGCCGATTATGTATTATCTTCATACGGCACAGGAGCCATCATGGCTGTTCCAGCACATGATGAACGTGACTTTGAATTCGCTCAAACTTTCGGACTAGAGATTCTTCCAGTTATCGAAGGTGGAGATGTTGAAAAAGCTGCTTACACAGAAGATGGTACGCATATCAACTCTGAATTTCTAGACGGCATGAACAAACAAGAAGCAATCGATAAAATGAATGAATGGCTAGAAGAAAATGGCGTAGGGAAAAAAGAAGTCAGCTATCGCTTACGTGACTGGCTATTCTCCCGTCAACGTTACTGGGGTGAACCAATCCCAATCATCCATTGGGAGGACGGAACAGTCACAGCTGTCCCAGAAGAAGAGCTACCATTACGGTTGCCTAAGACAAAAAACATCAAGCCAAGCGGTACTGGAGAATCTCCATTAGCAAATATCGAGGAGTGGGTCAATGTCGTTGATCCTGTAACAGGTAAAAAAGGCCGTCGCGAAACGAATACAATGCCACAATGGGCAGGGAGCTCATGGTATTACCTGCGTTATATCGACCCTCATAACAAAAAAGAACTAGCAGATTATGAAAAGTTGAAGCGTTGGCTACCAGTTGACATCTACATTGGTGGAGCAGAACATGCGGTACTTCATTTACTATATGCACGATTCTGGCATAAATTCTTATACGATATCGGTGTTGTTCCTACAAAAGAACCATTCCAAAAACTATACAATCAAGGAATGATCTTAGGCGAAAACAACGAAAAAATGTCAAAATCTCGTGGTAATGTAGTCAATCCTGATGATGTGGTCGAAACTTACGGTGCAGATACACTGCGCATGTACGAAATGTTCATGGGGCCATTAGATGCTTCGATTGCTTGGAGCGAAAATGGCTTAGAAGGAAGCCGTAAATTCTTGGATCGTGTATGGCGTTTGATCGTTGATGAGAACAATAAAATGCGTGACCGTATCACTACATTGAATGATGGCAAGCTTGATAAAGTGTATCATCAAACAGTGAAAAAAGTGACAGAAGACTATGAAAATCTTCATTTCAATACAGCAATCTCCCAATTGATGGTCTTTATCAATGAAGCCTATAAAGTGGACGCTCTGCCTTATGAATATATCGAAGGATTTGTTCAACTACTCGCACCGATTGCTCCTCACATGGGTGAAGAACTATGGGCAATCCTTGGAAATGATGGTGGTATTTCTTACGCACCATGGCCAACATACGATGAAGCAGCACTTGTTGAAGACGAAGTAGAAGTTGTTTTCCAAGTAAACGGTAAAGTTCGTGCGAAAAGCAATGTTCCCCGAGACTTAGGAAAAGATGAGCTAGAAAAAGCAGCATTAGCCAATGAAATAGTGCAAGAATATATTGAAGGCAAAACAGTCAGAAAAGTTATTGCGGTACCAAACAAGTTAGTCAATATCGTTGCTAATTAATTGGCTCTTTGTCAATAAGGACTGATGAGTTGTGCAAAATCAAATCTGGGCCAGAATGAACTTCATTCTGTCTCAGATTTTTTGTTATTTCAAATTGATTAATTGATTGATCAAAAAGGTTTTGATTTTCATGTTCTCAAACACGTTCAATGTCTTTTTCTTCTGAATGGTCTTGTAAGAGATCTCTGTAATCATCAAATTTTTGTCTATTAATCTTAGTATTTTTTGATGTATAAACTACCTGAAATTGAGAGTACATACCAAATTCATAAATTTTTTATTAGTGGGACTAGTGATTGTATGGATTTTGACGCATAATGAATGAAGTATGAGAAAAGGAGAGACAAATGGATCAAGAACTATTTATTATCGAAGTATTATCAGCTAAACAAAAAATTATCGAGAAAGCGAAAAAAAGAGCGAAAAGAATAATGTTCAAGCTTTTAAGCTTAGTATTTTTCTCTGGTTTGCTTTTTTTCGGAGCTGTATCGTTCCTATATCGCCATATGAGTGCAGTAGTCCGTTCAGCTGAAGGGATGCAAAAATTAAATAATTTGTATCACTTTTCGTGGGGAGTTGGCGGAATAACAATTGTTGTGCTTATTGTTTTTCTTCTACTTATTTGGCTCCGTTACCATCAATTGTCGCGTCATTTCGATCAATGGCTTAGTCAAAGAGCACAACAGTTTTTACATAATAAACCAACTTCTCAAGATGATGACTATCTTTATTTTGAGAAGACTTCGACGAGTCAAGCTTTTCGGATACAAAAAAGTGATTGCCAGTTATTGCTGAGATCACTTGATGATTTACCTGTCTACTTAGGCGAAAGCAAATCAAAATTCGGAATGAACACATTCCATATTTTTTTACTAGAAAACGAACCCAGATGGGAAAAAAGCCAGTCTTCGCCTGGTGGATACCTGACAACTAAGATGAGTACATTAGTCACTGGTTTTTTCCTCATTCTTTTAGCTGGAACAATCTATTATGGGAGATACACTCAGCCAAAAATGTCTTCTCATATAAATGCTGCTTCTCACATGACAATGAACTCAACTAACGATACGCATATACAAAAGACAAATGAAGGGTTGTTAGCTGATCCTAAGCAAAAGGTAAATTTGACAACACAAAAGATAAATGATCTCAAACTTGATACAGAGACGCACTCTCTCTATATGACAACAGATAGTGGTGCTAATTGGGTATTTGTGCCGATTGATTCGCAATGGTTGCGTTTTGGCGAATACACCCTGACAACGGGGCTGATTCCTGAAGGTTATTGGATGGACAACACATATGATATTTCCGCCGATTTCTCATGGTTTATCTATTCTTCTGGGGATGATGTACGTCTGCTGACTTCAAGAGATAATGGTAAAACATGGCAAACGTCTATTATCACCCAATCAGTTCAGCCGATACGTTATCGAAAAGCGGTATTTTATGGCAACGATGGTCTATTTATCTGTACATCAGCCAGTGGGATGTCTGCAGAAACTTTGTACATTTACACTACTATGGATGGCGGAATCACTTGGATAAAAAGTGGAAGTACAATGATCAATCAGCCAGTACAAAATGTCAGCTTCGTTACAACTTCTTTAGGTTTTGTTTCGACACGTGAAAGTTTGTTTTATACAAACAACGGAGGACGCTCATTCAAAGAATCAGTTCTGTCGATTCCGGAAAACTATCAGACAGGGGGGATAGATCTTTTTCAATCACCAAATGAAGTTACTCAAATAAGCGCGAATACGTTAGAGACAAAATTTTATTTGTTGAAAAAAGGACCAATCGATGCAGGGAAAATGTTTGCCTGCCTCTTCCGTTCAACTGATAACGGGGAAACATGGCAATTCGTTCAGCAACTATCGCAAGTAGAACAAGGAGATTAAAGAAGAGAGATTGTGAGCCTGACGTTCAGCACCGAGTCACAAGAAACAAATTCAAAAAACAGCTTCTCATATTTGTTGAATAGTGTAACTCGTGATTCGGAGTTGACAAGAGCAACAAGAAGCGATTTTGAAGTATAGCTTCTCGTATTTTACAAGATCGTGTCTTATTGCCGATAGGTTGTCTCTTGAACACCGTTTATTCGTAAAAAGGGATTGTGACAAGTCTTTTGTCACTACTTACCGAACGAAACTGAAGGAGCTATCCAAAAAGTATCATTAGTATTATTCTTTGTGTTTCTAGTGGCACCACTAGTACATTTAAAAAAGCTATCGATCATGGACTAATCATACATGATCGATAGCTTTTTAGATAATGTTTGTTACGCTATCTGAAATTGACTATTATAAAGACTGGCATAAAGCGTTGGTGATTGGAGTAGTTCAGAATGTGCTCCTTTTTCGACGATATCGCCATTCTTCATTACAAGGATCATGTCTGCATTTTCAATCGTTGACAAACGGTGTGCAATCACAAAACTTGTCCTATCTTTTGTCACAGCTTCCATTGCTTGCTGAATCAATGCTTCTGTTCGTGTATCTACGCTAGAAGTTGCTTCATCTAAAATAACGACAGGAGGATTCGCTAGAATGACTCGAGCAATTGTCAATAATTGTTGCTGTCCTTGAGATAACGTACCGTTTTCGCTAGAAATGATCGTATCATATCCGTCTGGCAGTGTTCGAATAAAGTGATCACATTGTGCGATTTCAGCCGCTTCGATAATTTGTTCTCTTGTGGCATCCATTTTCCCGTAGGCGATATTATCAGCTACCGTTCCTTCAAACAGCCAGGTATTTTGTAAAACCATCCCAAAAGAACGACGTAGTTCTCCACGTGAAAGCTTGGTAATATCAAGACCGTCGAATTCGATCTTTCCTTTATTCAGTTCATAAAAACGCATCAGCAGATTGACTAAAGTCGTTTTTCCTGCACCAGTTGGACCAACGATCGCTACCGTTTGTTTTGGCTTTACTGAAAAATCGACTTGATTCATCAATATTTTATCTGATGTGTAACCAAACTGTACATTTTTGAAAGCTATTTTTCCTTTCGGTTGTTCTAAAAGTCTTGCATCTGGAAGGTCTGGAATTTCATCTGTTTCATCTAATATCTCAAATATCCTATCGATTGCTGCCATTGCGGATTGGATCGAGTTGATCACATAAGAAGCGGTAGAAATTGGTTCAGAAATCTGATTGATGTACTGAAGATAAGCTTGTAAGAAGCCGATCGTCACACCACCTGATAGAACAAGCATAGCACCGAATACCGCACTTATGATGAAGGCGAGTTGATTAATGAAACGAATGGCCGGATAGATAGCAAAGTTCATAAATTGAGCACGTTTGAAAGCGTTGTATTGCTTTTTATTTACTTCGTGTATAGCAGCTTCTGCATGAGCTTGCTGATTGAATGTTTTGACCACTAGATTACCAGCTAAGATTTCTTCCATTCGATTATTTAAAACACCCAGTTCATACTGATTCTGTTCAGAAATCTGTTTGTTTTTGTTCGCAATCTTAGTTGTAACAATTGAACTGCCAACGATCAGCAATAAGACGAGCAAAGTAAGCTTGCTTTCGATATAAAACAGCATCAGACCGGCAGCAGCTATTGTTACGACAGAAGCAAAAAATTGATTGATACCTGTCAATAACACTTAAGAAAGTTGATTGAGACCGGTAGTTGTCCGACTAATGATGTCACCTACTTGATGATTGTCAAAAAACGACATCGGTAATGTTTTGAATTTTTTTGTGATTTCTTTTCGCACCCTCAATGTGATCTTTTCGCTTAACGCTGCCATTGTCCGTTCCTGAATAAATGAAGTGATGCTGCTTAAGACTGAACAGCCGATCAGCAATAAGACAGGGAACAACAATGCTTGTTTGATATCACTGAAAGAAAGCTGTCCAATACCTGTTTTTCTTATTTCTGATAAGAGATCATCGATCCCGATTCCCATGATCAAGGGCATGGCTACGACTAATAGGTTCCCGAATAAACTGCATAGAAACAATCCGTAAAAATATTTATGTTCAGGTTTGATCATTTTCCAAAAACGTATCAAAGCACGCGTGTTCAACGTTTTTTTCTTTTCCATCGTATCCCTTCTTTCTATATTCCTTGTGATTTTGCAAACTCCTGATAAGTTTGGCAATTAGACAGTAGTTCTTCATGAGTACCTTGTCCAACGATTTTTCCTTCATCTAAAACAATGATGTTATCTGCTTGTTGGATCGTACTGAGGCGTTGAGCAACAATCACGAGAGTTTTCTCCGACATGTGTTTATGAAGGGCTGCTCTTAATGCTGCATCTGTTTTATAGTCTAAAGCGGAGAAACTATCATCGAATACATAGATCTCTGCTGGTTTGATCAACGCTCGAGCAATACATATCCGCTGTTTCTGGCCCCCTGAATAATTAGAACCGCCTTGAGCAACAAAGCTGTCCAATCCGTCAGGAAGGGTGTCCACTAGTTCTTCTAATTGAGCGATCTTGATCGCTTTAGACAACTCTTCTGTTGAGGCATATTCATTTCCCATCTGCAAGTTGCTTAAAATTGTCCCGCTGAATAAGAAAGCCTTCTGAGGGACATAACTGATGTGGGAGCGGATCTGTTCTTGAGTCATTTGAGTAAGAGGAATACCACCAAGGGTTACTTTTCCTATCGTAGGGTCACTAAGTCTCAAGAGAAGTTTCGCCAAGCTACTTTTTCCAGATCCGGTCCCGCCAACGATCGCTGTTGTTTTTCCTTTAGGTATTGTGAAATCAATATCTTCTAGAACTGGATCAGAGGTTTCAGTATATTTAAATGTGACATGTTCAAAAGCAGCTGCATTTGTCTGATCAAAGGTTGGTTTAGCCACTGTTTTGATCGTCTCTTCCTCAATTTCGATCTCTGCTTGCAGTATTTCTTCTATCCGTCGTAATGAGGCAAACGATTTAGGGATAATGACCAATACCATAGCTGCGATCATCAAGTAAGCAAGTGTCAGCATAGAGTATTCGACTACAGCAGTCACGACACCGATTTGTAATGCTCCTTCTGCTACAAGATTTCCGCCAAACCACAAAATAGAAGCATAAACGATTCCCATGAGCAAAAAAGCAATTGGAGTGACCCAAGCAAATATTCGGTTCACTTTGATCATTTGATTAGCATAGTCAGCAAAGCTCTTATTCGTTCGCTTTTCTTCATATGATTGATTATCAAAGGCACGGATCATATTAATCCCAGTAAAGAAGATCGATGACCAAAGCGGGGAAGTCCTGCAAGGAGCTGTTTTTGAGTTACAGAACCGAGAAGGAGAAACACTACAAACCGGTTTAACTACAGGAGCAGATGGAAAACTGGCGATTGACGGCTTAGCACCAGGAGTGTATCAGCTGGTAGAAACCCAAGCGCCAACGGGGTATGAATTGGATGCGACACCGATCGAGTTTGAGATCGAAAGAAGTCAGACAGCGGTGGTAGAATTGACGAAAGAAAACCGACTTACACCAGGCGGTGTCGTGTTGACAAAGATCGATGACCAAAGCGGGGAAGTATTACAAGGAGCTGTTTTTGAGTTACAAGATGCCAATGGAACCGTTCTGCAGTCAGGTTTAACCACAGGAGCAGATGGAAAACTGGCGATTGACGGCTTAGCACCAGGAGCATATCAGCTGGTAGAAACTCAAGCGCCAACGGGGTATGAATTGGATGCGACACCAGTAACTTTCAAGATCGAAAAAGAACAAGAAGCGGCGATCTTTTTAACAAAAGAGAATAGAAAAGTTGCTGATAGCTCAGATATAAGAGGAAACAATCCAACAAGCAGTGGAAATAAGCATCTTCCAAAAACTGGAGAAACCACCATTAGCCAGTTTATATTGTCAATATTGGGTGTGCTACTTGTTTTCATCAGTATAAAATTTAGAAAGAAACGAAATATATGAGCTAAAATAAAAAATTGAATAAGCATAGTTTTTAAAATCAACTAGTACCCATCAATTGAATGGAAACTACCGATTTTAGAAGGGGCATACAAACAAATATTAGTATCGGAGTAGAGAAGGTTGAACCCAACCAGTAAATAAGTAAAGACAATTTTGTGCTGCGTTGAGAAGTGAAAAATAAACCTTTGTAGTAATACTAGTTAATAAAAAATATACAAAAACACTGCGAAAATCATTCTTGAGTTTCGCAGTGTTTTTTGCGTAATGACTCAAGTTTATTGGGTAATACTTTGATTTTCTTTCTACAAATAATCAGCGATCAGTTGTAATTTTTTCTCTAGTTTTAATGGCTCTTTGTCAATAAGGAGAAAAACAAGTCGGGTCTTTTGTCTCGGAAAGCTTCAACCAACTCGTGAATAAAGGTTACGCTTCCTTGAAAGGCGTGGAAAAACCAAGTAATCGATCAATCACCAATTTCGCATTTGGTAGAACATGTTTGGTGAGCTGAAAGTAGGTGGCGTTCATGTCTGTAACTAAGAATTCTATTTCTTTAGGATTAGTGCAGCTAAGGAAATAGTTTGTTAATCGAGGAATTTTTTGTGTAGGTAAATTTTCTCGATTAATTTTTCTGTCTCGCCATCCGCGGAAATAAAACTCAGTTTATCCTCAACGGAAACGTGAGAACGAAATTCACAACCCTCAACACTCAAGACAGAATTCTTTTGGAAGACTTTGGTAAATAGCTTTTCAACTCTTTCAATGTGCGAATAACGGTTGTCAAAGATACCTAACAACTTTTCGAAATAAAAAATAGCGACACTTTTTCAGTCAGTAAAGAAGTGATTTTATGTCTGACATGATTTGAAATCGAGTGCCTTGGACGGATAAAATAACTTTGAGCGGTCCAATGGCTTCGACAGTTTTTACAGGTATAGCGCTGCTTTTTTAGGCGTATAACCATTGGCATATGATTATATTATTCAAAGTGGACAATGGTTTCCTTCTTCTTGTTTTTCACCACCATTAATTTCCTATTTCCATCTACCACAGCAGAACCACAATTTCTACAGACACATGGAGCAGGGAAGAGAACTGCAGCAACGATCAATGTTTTTTTCTTCTGTAAGGTTTCGTAAGAGACCTCTGTAATCATCAAATTTTTGTCTATTGATCTCAGAATTTTTTTGATAGAACCATTCATAAAGCATATCGTTCTCTCAGTTGTTTATTTTGTGGTGATTTAATCATACAAGAAAACGATATGTTTTTTTATAAAAACATGAATAGGAAAAATAGTTGACAAGAAAATGACAACGCCATATGATGTTCCATAGTATTTACAACCTGTCATAGATGACTGTAAAAAATAAAAGTAAAAAGAAAGGACGACAACAGGTGGATTTTTATCAGTCTCTACAACTAGATCCGTTTATTTTAAAACAAAAAATACGAGAAGCAGCTTCTAAAAAAGAAAAGTGCATGTATATTTGTTCATTGTTTTTACGATCATTATTCATCGTATTGTTTGCCATTTGTTTTATCATTATAATTACAACATTATTTGAATCGAAGCATAAACCATACGCTGTGGTTTTATTCTGTATGTTGATGAGTATTCGTTTTGTTGACTTTGGTTATAAGATTTCCCATTCGATCATAGGTTTAGCAATCGTCATGTTCTCACTATTAGTAGCACCGTATGTCCAGCTGATCAAATGGTCAGTTATGGGCATGTTGATTCATTTTATTTTACTAAGCAGCATATTAATGGCAACCGCTAGTGATCCCAAAATGGGGAATGCTTCTTTGTACGGCTTTTCATATCTCTTTATTGTTTATTCGTTACCTAAAGATTCGTTGAACAAGAATTTCTTTACACAAACAAGTAGCTTATTATTTTTGTTTTTTTGTTGGTTTTCAGTTCTCCTTTACAGAAAACATCGAGAAAAGAACAAAGACAAAAGCTTGTTTAAAGAGATTTTTTTGAAAGGCATGTATTCGCAGGAAAAAATTTGGATGCTCATCTATGCATTTGGCATTAGTCTTTTGATCGTTGCAAGAGAGTATGTCCCTTTTCAGCGATTGATGTGGGCAGGGTTTGCATTTTCTTCTATTGTATCTAGCTATGGATTGATGTCGATTGGTTTCAAAGAACGAGCAGTAGACCGAATCATTGGCTCATTGATTGGATGTGTTTTATTTATTGGTATCAGCCAATTTATTCCTTTTAACTGGATCGGTATATTAGGTGGTCTAGCTTTAGGTGTTTGTTCTACCTATAGATATAAAACAGTTTTTAATTGTTTTGGTGCTTTGGCAATCACTGCCAGTTTATTCGGGGTTCCAGGAGCAGTAACGATCCGCATTTTTGAGAATATCCTTGGGGTATGTTTAGGAATCATGTATATTGGGGTGACTGAAATACTTATCCGAAAAATAAGAGAAAAACACGGTTTGAATCATTAGATGAGATCGAATAAAAAATAAGGAAAAAGTGAAGATACACATGGATGATAAATTGCTATCATTCCATGTGTATCTTTTTACGGTAAATCAGTGAAACGTTCGACTTTCATTTTTAATTTATACTTTTTACGGAGTTCGTTTATTTGAGCCATCATTTCGGATTTGTGATGCTTTTCGATTGCTTCTTCATCTTTCCAACGGTCGATCAGTAAAAGAGATTCTGGATCTTCTAGTGGAAAGTAATAGTCATATTTCTCGTTTCCTTCTTCTGCACGAATCGCTTTGACAATGTTTCTTTCGACCATTTCTTCTGCAAATTTTCTGGCTTGTCCATTTGTACTTGTATACAAAATATTCACTGTGATACTCACTAAATCCCCTCCTGAAAAAATTCTATCACTAGTATATCACGGTGCCAGAAATTATTATTCAAGATATGATACACATTTTTTCCGCAATGCTACGGAAATATATATTTTGAATAGAAAACGCTTACAAGATATGCTTGGTTTATAAAAATAAAAGGAGTGATTGATTTATGAAAAAAGCATTGATTATTTGTGCGGCAGGAATGTCATCCTCGATGATGGCCTCAAAGACAACGGATTTCTTTAAGCAAAAAGGAGAAGAGGTACTCGTAGATGCAGTTTCAGCTACAGAAGGCGATAATATGATTAAGAATAGTGATTTTGATTTATTTCTGATCAGCCCGCAAACGACGATGTTTTTGGATAAATTCAAAAAATTAGGAGAATCTGTTGGAAAGCCTGTTGTTAGTATACCTTTCCAAGCGTATGTCCCAATCCCTACAGGCATCCAGAAGTTAGCAGAGGTGATCGAAGAGAACATATGATGGAATAGGAGTGGATGATAATGAAACAGAAGGAAAAATTGCTGTTGAGATATTTGATTGATCACAAGAAGGAGTATGTCACCAGTCAACGTTTAGCTTCTGAATTG
The DNA here is from genome assembly GCF_003112495.1 of Enterococcus sp. H57. NCBI lineage: Bacteria > Bacillati > Bacillota > Bacilli > Lactobacillales > Enterococcaceae > Enterococcus > Enterococcus sp. H57. The sequence continues at coordinate 53,686 of NZ_BEHC01000031.1, read as the reverse complement.
TTATTATCTGATCGGACAATCCGTAATTACTTGCAGCGGATCAAAGAGTTAGTAGAAAAAAACGGAGGTAAGATCATTTCTAAACCAGGTTATGGCTACCAACTGCATATTTTACAAAGACTGACATTTGACTTGTTTTTGAGTCGGCAAGAAATAGTACCTGGATATGCTAGAGAACCGCAAGGATTTTATGAGTCCGAAGATCGACAAAAGTATATATTGAACCAATTGCTTTTGGAAGATGCCATTCTTTTTATGGATGATTTGGCAGAAGAGCTTTATATCAGTCGTTCCAGTTTGACAAAGGACATGCAAGAAATCAAGGAGCGATTGATTCCATATTCACTAAAAATCGTTTCTAAGCATGGTCAAGGGACATGGATCGAAGGGGAAGAAAGAAATCGACGGCATTTTATCATGGATACTTTTTTTGGAAACCATTATGGAAATTCATTGAAAGAATATTTAGGACAAAGCCGTTTTTTCCCAGACATCAGTTTTGAAGAGCTAGTCATTATCATTCTCGATGAAACAAGAGAAGCTAAGTTAAAAGTTTCGGATTTTATCATACAGAATCTGACTTTACACTTGGCTTTGGGGATCAAACGGCTCCGAGAAGGGTTTGAAATCAAGGAATTAGGCATCGAACAAGAAGTTTCTAAGCGAGTAGAGTATCAAGTGGCGCAGCGGATCGTTCAACGTATTGAGGTAATCGCAGGTGTATCGTTTCCCGAAGAAGAAGTTGCTTATTTGACATTACATCTCATGGCTAAGTCGAATCACAAAGAAAATCAAAATAATCAGGAACTATCAAAGGAATTAGCGAAAGTTCTGAAAAGATTGTCTCAGGAATTTCATTTTTCATTAGTAGAGGATCTCCAGCTTTTCAATGGACTACTCGATCATTTGTCACCGATGATGATTCGATTGAGCCGAGGTATTCGCATTGAGAACCCATTGACTGAGGAGATAAAGAAAGAAAATCTCAAAGTCTTTGACGCAGTAAAAAGGCATTTCAGCAACATGCCGGCTTTGAAAAACTATACCATCAATGAAGATGAATGGGCCTATTTGGCTTTGCATCTCATGGCGGCATTGGAAAAAGAAAGAGCTGCGCATAAACTACATGCATTGATTATCTGTGCAACGGGTTACGGCAGTGCCCAACTATTAAAGAATCGTGTAGTCAGTGAATTCGGTAAAAATATTACAGTGGTAAGTGTAAAAGGCTATTATGAGATCAATGAAACAACTTTAAAAGGAATCGACCTGATTATTTCTTCTATTGATCTTTCGACAATGTTTTTCAAAATTCCAGTTTTACATGTCAGTATTTTTTTGAATGAAGATGATGTTCGTAAAATACGAAAGGTAATTGGAGAATCTATACCCTATCATTCCTCAGATAGACCGATACCAGCATTTTCTCTACAGCAAAAAAAGCAGATTTACACCGAACAGTTGTCTGAAAAATTTTTCAAGACTTATACGTACGAACCGAAAAAGGAAGAAATTCTTCATGATTTGCTGCAAAAGCTGAGCATAAATGAAGAAGAAGGATATATAAGAGAAATGCGAAAGCAGATCCAGCAACGTGAAAATATGGGACAAATCATATTCAGTGATACAGTGGCAGTCCCACATCCCGCTGTTCCAGTTGGAATCGAAACAAAGGTAGCCGTTGCATTGATTCCTTCTGGGATGCAGTGGGATCAGTATCAAGAAATTCATTTTGTTTTTTTAGTTTCGCCTTCTTATATCGAAAATGAAGGAATTACGGTCGTGACTAAAGCAATCGTTAGGTTAGTTGACCAGCTAAAAGTACAGCAGGAAATCTTAGCTGAACCTATTTTTGAGAATTTCAGCAGTAAATTTATCAAACTGATCGAATAAGGAGGAAAACAGATGGCTGAAAAAATAAACAGTGAAACACTACAAGTGACTTCTTTTGATATCATTTTCCATAGCGGAAATGCACGGACACTGATACATGAAGCATTTCGCTCGATGCGTAAAGAGATGTTTGAAGAAGTAGAAGAGAAGTTGCGACAAGCAAATGAAGAGATTCTTCATGCGCATCAGTCACAAACTCAACTTCTGAAAGAATATGCCAGCGGGACAAAAATAGAAATGGAAATTATCATGGTCCATGCACAAGATCATCTGATGACGACGATGACATTATTGGAAGTTGCACAGGAAATGAATTATTTGTATCAAAAAAATAAATAGAAAGGAAGGATCATTGTGCAGGATACAGTAAAAAGGAAAATCGAATTAGAAAAAAAGCAACTTAGTTTGAAAAACATGTATTTCAATCGTTATCTAATCGTACGTTACCTGACTGCCTTTTTCTTTTTCATGAACATGCAATGGATGATTCTGCTTCTATCAGCTAAAAGTTTAGGAAGTAGTTTACCGATGATTCTGATTTTAGCTATTTTGCCTGCAGTAGGAGAACAAGTAAAGCTTTATCGAAAACACCAAACGAACGTTCCATGGACAAAGTGGTATTTTTTGTTCCAGATTGTCTTTAATTTATTATTGATTCCAGTGTTGTTTACCTCAGGATTTACATTCTTGTATCCTTTTATGGCAAATAACAATGGAGGACAGTTATTTGTTTTCATTCTTGTTGTAAGCGGTATTTTTACCAGTGTATTTATACAGTATCGTTTAAAGAAAATTTCACTCAACCAAGACCAACAGTATATCCGTATTAAACAATATGAAAAAGCGTTATATTTAGGAAAGGAGAATAACTAATGTTTGATTTTTTGCAGAAATACCTGATGGGACCTATGGGGAAAATTGCGCAACTTAAAATCGTTCGGGCTGTCATGGCAGCGGGGATGGCTTCTATTCCTTTCACGATTGTAGGCTCGATGTTTTTGGTTTTAAATATTTTGCCATTACCGTTCCCATTTTTAGAAGGATTTTTTAATGCAACTTTTTTCAAAGTTAGTGACTTGTACATGATCGTCAATACAATGACGATGGGGATTTTATCTATTTACTTTGCCATTGTGTTTGCTTATGAATTAACGTCAATTGAACGAGATGAACAAAAATTAAATGTTAATCCGCTCACGGGGGCATTACTATCTGTTTTTGCATTCTTTATGTGTATCCCTGAATTGATCATGACTGATGGTAAAATCAGCTTGATTGCTTCTATCAATGAGACAGAAACTGTAGTAAATGGTATTAGGATGGGCTCTTTTGTCGAACGTTTAGGAACTTCAGGAATCTTTACAGCTATTATTATGTCGATTATTGCGGTCGAATTGTATTGTATGTGTGTCAAGAGAAATTGGGTCATAAAAATGCCAGATGTTGTTCCGCCAGGAGTTTCTCGTTCTTTCACTGCTCTGATCCCAACATTTGTCATTGCGTTTGTGGTGATGATCATCAATGGATTATTAGTTGCACTAGGAACGGATATCTTCAAAATGATTGCTATCCCATTTGGGTTTGTTACGCAGTTGACGAATACATGGCTTGGTGTCATGGTGATTTATTTCTTGATCCATGCATTGTGGATCGTAGGGATCCATGGAGCGAATATCATCACTTCTTTCTTGACCCCGATCGTATTAGCTAATATGGCAGCTAACGCACAAGGCGCAAATTATCCGTTGGCAGGAGAATTCAACAATTCTTATGTAACCGTTGGTGGATCAGGTGCGACTTTAGGATTGATCATCTTTATTGCATTCCTCGCGAAATCTGATCAGCTGAAAGTGTTAGGAAAAGCCTCACTTGTACCAGGATTATTCAATATCAATGAACCAATCATTTTCGGGATGCCAATCGTCTACAATCCCTATTTAGCGGTTCCGTTTTTCTTAGCTCCGATGGCTTCTGCTACACTCGCTTATTTTGCCATTCGGCTGGAAATCGTCAAACCGATGCTTGCACAGATGCCGTGGCCTTCACCAGTCGGGATCGGAGCATTTGTTGGTAGTGGTGGTGATTGGAAAGCGGCTGTGTTAGCAGTCATTTGTGCAATCATCGCATTCATTATCTGGTTCCCATTTATCAAATTCTATGATAATAAATTATTAAATGAAGAAAGAGAAAAGGCAGCAGAATTAGCTAGTGAAAAGTTAAAATGATTTCTAAGAAAAAAGGAACTGTGACAAAAAATCACAGTCCCTTTTTTTCTTAGAAATGGGAAACCACTAGTATATAAATACCATTATTCTTCAATCAACCGCTTCACGATTGCATAATCCCCTTCATAAGGTTCATCTACACCATTGATTTTTTGATAGGGATCCACGCCTTTTCCCGCAATAACGACTGAATCTTGCGGAGCGCTTTCTGCTAAAGCGCGTCGAATCGCTTCAGGACGATCCATTTCATAATGAACGATCAAATCTGGATTAGTAATTGCTTCATTGATTTCTTCCGCGATTTTTTTCGGATCTTCAAATGCTGGGTCATCTGCCGTCAAAAAGGCGATGTCAGCTGTTTCTGATAGCACTTTTCCAAAATCATGTCGACGGGAGATTGCTTTGTTTCCTGGGCTGCCTAATACAACAATTACACGGCCATCTGGATGTTCATTTTTGGCAAATTCCAGCAATGTTTTCAAGCTTAGATAATTATGTGCGTAGTCCACATAGACATGCGCTCCATTGGATTGGATCAATTGATCCATTCGGCCTGGTACACGAGCTTCTTTTAATCCGTCTTGTGCATCTTGACTGGAGGCACCTGTTAGTGCTGCGGCAATGATCGCACTGGCTGCATTTTCTTGGTTGAATCCTCCAGCCAGCAAAATATCATAAGCAGTATCGCAGATAGCTAAGCGATCTTCATGAGAAGATAAAGTAAAACCGTGAGTACCTTTATCTGAACGGATCACTTGATAATTGCTTTCTTCCGAACGACCATAAGTGATCGTTGGAATCTGGAATAGATCGGCTGTTTCCCTAAGTAAATCAAAATAGTCACTTTCATGATTTAAAACAACTGTTTTTGAATTCAAGATCAATTGTCGCTTGCAATAGAAATAGTCATCAAATGTCGGATGTTCGATCGGACTGATATGGTCAGGCGAGATATTCAAGAAGATTCCGACATCTAAAGTCAAGCCGTATACGCGTTGTGTTTTGTAAGCTTGTGAAGAAACTTCCATCACTAGATGAGTCATACCATTTTCAACTGCTTCTGACATCATACGATATAAATCTAATGACTCAGGCGTTGTCAAATGGGATTTGAAATATGTTTTGCCATTTAACGTTGTATTCATAGTAGAAAGCAATGCTGTTTTTTTATTTGTTGTGTGATCCAAGATTGCTTTTGTAAAGTACGCAGCAGTTGTTTTACCTTTTGTTCCAGTGAATCCGATCACTTTCAATTTATTTTGCGGATAGTCGTAAAAAGCCATAGCAAGAAGCGCCATTGCTTTACGGATATCCGTTACGATGATTCCTACTGCTGAATTTTCGTATGGCTGTTCTGATACATAATATTGAATACCCTGTTCGATTGCTGAATCCAAATATTCTTCTTTGAAATTCATTCCTTTACAGAAAAACAAAGTAGAAGCATCAGCTTTTCTTGAATCATAACTTAACTGAAGAAATTCAGCTTTTTCTGGTACATCAAGATGCCAGCCTCTTGTTGAAACAAATTCTTTTAATAGATTTTCTTTTAATAGTAAATGACGGATGTCTTCTAAAGAGAAGCTCATTGATTGATCCCTCGCTTCATTCAATTTCTTGGTTTATTATAGCACACTCTTTTTAATATATCGTTTGTTTCCGCTATGACAAAATCCAGCTTTATTCAAATTTTCTTGACACAGGGGACAAGCGGATGAGTATTTTCATAAACAATGAACTGACTGTAATAGATAGGAGAACGAATAGTGTCTCCAACAATCCAAAAACATAATAATTCAAAAAGACGATAAGACTATTGGTAAGTAAAAGTCCTTGCGGCATTGGAAGCCGAAAAAATTTGTGGAAAATAATCGGCGGTATCGTTATACCGCCATTTGAGGCCCCGACTGTGTACAATGTGTAAACCCCAAGACTGAACAAAAGACTTCCTGAAATCAGTGAAAAGAAATGTGAGGAGATCATTTCCACTTTTGGAACAATCTCTAAAACAACAGGAAAAAGCAGACTTCCCGCTACAGTCTTAAAAAATACTGATTTTCCTAATAGGACAGCGGCTAGAAGCAGCATCATAAGATTGATGCTCCAAACAGTAACTGAGCGTTGGATAGAAAAGGCCGTTTCAACTAAATGTCCGATGGCGCCCACTCCGGCGGAAGCTATATCGTGAGGGAGCAAGAACCAATTCAATCCAACTGTGATAAAGAAAAGACCTAAAAATATAACGGGTAGTTTTTTTATTTCTTGTGTCATTGATATCTCCTATAAATGTTAGCCATAAAAGGCTGTATATTTCTTTACTTTACCAAAAAAACGAAACCGAATTCAAAAAAACAATTGTTCTTATAAAAGTTATATAAAATCGATTGCCAGTTTCTGTTTTACCAATTAAAATGATAGTAATGTTTTGTAGAAAGTTGGAATCTGACCGATGGATAATCAAAGAAAACCAGCATTAGATCAATTAACACCGCAAGAAAAAATGGCACGAGGCTCTGCTTGGATGACCGCCAGTAATATCATTTCAAGATTGCTAGGCGCTGTCTATATCATTCCCTGGTATGCTTGGATGGGCGAAAATGCTAAGGCTGCCAATGGATTATTCAATATGGGATACAATATATATGCATTGTTTCTACTGATCTCTACAGCAGGAATACCTGCTGCGATTGCAAAACAAACTGCACGCTATAATTCATTGAATGAATATGGCACTTCACGACGATTATTTATCCGTGCATTACAGATGATGGGCGGGTTAGGCCTGTTGTTTGCTTTGTTCATGTACATCGCCTCTCCTTGGCTAGCTCATGCTTCTGGTGGCGGAGAAGAACTGATTCCAACGATGCGTTCTTTGAGTATCGCTGTATTGGTTTTTCCTTGTATGAGTGTGATACGAGGGTATTTTCAAGGCAATCAAGAAATGATGCCTTATGCGCTGTCGCAGATTGTAGAACAGGTGGCACGTATTTTTTATATGCTATTGACTACATTCATCATCATGAAAGTCATGGATGGTGACTATGTGACGGCGGTCACGCAATCAACTTTCGCGGCATTTATCGGTATGCTAGCAAGTATTCTTGTCCTTTTGTATTTTTTGAAGAAACATCAAGCGTATACATCGGCGTTTATTCACTACAGCGAAAACAAAGTAAATATTGCAACGAAGGAATTGTTGTTAGATACCGTTAAAGAAGCGATTCCGTTTATTATTGTGGGTTCAGGAGTAACGATCTTCAAATTAGTCGATCAGTTCACTTTTATGAAGATCATGTCTGCATCCACCGAGTATTCCAATGCACAGTTACTGGATCTTTTTTCGATTTTTAGTGCCAATCCAGATAAGTTGACGATGGTAGTTATCGCATTGGCAACATCGATCGCGTCTACTGGGTTACCGTTGATTACAGAAGCTGTTACGTTGAAAGATCGAGTAGGTCTGGCAAAATTGACAAGCGGAAATTTACAGTTGTTTTCATTTTTTATGTTTCCGGCGACATTTGGTGTTATGTTACTTGCCTATCCGCTAAATACATTATTTTATACACCGGATTCTCTAGGAAGTAATGTACTGATCCAAGCAAGTTTTGTAGGACTCTTCCTAGGACTATATATGCTAGTTTCCAACATGCTGCAAGGAATGTTTGAAAACAAGGCGGCAATTAATTATTTGGTTATTGGGTTTCTAGTGAAACTCCTTCTTCAATACCCAGCCATTCGTTTATTTGAAGTATACGGCCCTTTATTGGCGACAATGATCGGATTTGCTGTGTCTTGTACCTTGATCTTAAAGAGAATCCATGAAGTAGCCCGCTTTAAACCAAGTTTTGTCTGGCGCAGGACATTGCTGATCTTTATTCTTACCTTGATTATGCTTTTGGCTTCGTGGATCACAAAGATGATTTTTGGTGCTTTTTTAAACGAAGATAGCAAATTCCAGTCTCTATTGTTGATTCTTGTAGTAGCAGGTATAGGGGCTTTAGTGTATGGTTATTTAGCTTTGAAAATCCGCTTGGCAGAAAGACTACTAGGACCAGGAATAGCGCGTTTACGACATAAATTAAAAATAAAATAAGTGAATCAGAAGAGCTAGATTGATGCTCTTTTGAAATGGGGGAAACGCATGCGTTTAGATAAGTTTTTAGCAGATATGGGACTTGGCAGCCGCAAAGAAGTCAAAGGATTGATCAAAAAAGGAACGATCGAAGTCAATGGACAAGTGGTGAAAAGCGATAAAGCGCAAGTAAATGAATTCGAAGATGCGGTTACTTATTTAGGAGAAATCATTACGTATCAAAAAGATTTTTACTACATTTTGCATAAACCTGCAGGAGTCATTTCTGCTACTCAGGATAATCATGATCAAACCGTAATCGATTTATTGGAAGACCAGGATTATCGGGAAGATCTTTTTCCAGTCGGCCGATTAGATAAAGACACAGAGGGCCTCTTGATTTTAACGAATGACGGGGTGTTTGCCCATCAGTTACTATCACCTAAAAAACATGTGGAGAAAGAATATCTAGCTGAGGTTAGCGGTATAATGACAGAAGAAGATATCCGTTTATTTGCAGAAGGACTGATTATTGATGGCGATGAGCAGACATTGCCGGCAAAACTCCAAATTGATCAAGTAGATCAAGAGACAGAAACTTCAATTATCCGTCTGATTTTGCATGAAGGAAAGTTTCACCAAGTTAAGCGAATGGTCAAAGCAGTAGGAAAAGAAGTCTTATATTTAAAAAGAATCCGTATGGGAAAATTTTGGCTGCCTAAAGATTTGAATAAAGGGCAATATCGTCCCATGACCAAAGAAGAGCTAGAACAAGTGAGAGAAAAATAATTGAATGGATAGCTAAAAGAATAAGCAGAGTAGTTGTAGCGCCATCTGAAAAGCAGACTTGTCCGTCTGACTTTCGGATGGCTTTTTTGTGAAATTTCGGCTTATTTCCGTAGAAGCTACTTCTGGAACACCGTTTGTTCGGAATAAGGGACTGTGACAAGACTTTTGTCACAGTCCCCATTGTTCCTTGTGACTCAGAGTTAGATAGTAAGGACACGATCTCCCTAATACTCAGGCCAAAACGCTGAATTCACAACCTCTGATAAACGGTGTTCAATCAGCTGACCCTCGGTATTAGCTCAAAAAACGGCAAAATATGAGGAACTATTTTCCCGTTTTTTTCTCTAATACTCAGGCCAAAACGCTGAATTCACAACCTCTCCTATACTTTGTTTCATTTTCCCTATACTTTGTTTATTTATTCTCATTATTGAAAGCGCTATAATTACGTTGCGAATGAATCGAAAGGGGTTTTTAGATGAAAAAACGAAAGGGGTTCAATCATTTTTTTATGAATCTATGGCGTTATAAAGCACTTGTCCTGATGGCTGTACCGGGTATGCTTTGGATGATTTTTTTCTTTTACATACCTGTAATGGCGAATGTCGTAGCATTCAAAAATTTTCATATTTCAGCAGATGGGTTCTTGGCTAGCTTGAGGGAAAGTCCTTGGGTGGGCTGGGAAAATTTCAAATTTTTATTTTCTTCGGATCAAGCATTTCTCATCACTAAAAATACAATTTTATATAATGTAGCATTTATCCTTTTGAATCTGCTGATCTCAGTCGTATTTGCAATCATTATGAGCGAGTTGAGAAATAAACGACTCGTTAAAGTTTATCAAACGATGTCCTTACTACCTTATTTTCTATCTTGGGTCATTATCAGTTACTTTGTTTACGCTTTTTTAAGTCCTGACAAAGGAATATTCAATCAGTGGATCACTGGACATGGAGGAGAAGCTGTCAATTGGTATAATGAACCGAAATATTGGCCGTTTATCTTGGTGTTCATTGGTACATGGAAAGGGATTGGTTATAACAGCATTATTTACTTTGCATCTGTTATGGGAATCGATCCGACTTATTATGAAGCTGCTATGGTTGATGGAGCTAGCAAATGGCAGCAGATCAAACATGTGACGATACCACAACTTATTCCACTAATGACGATTTTAACGATTTTAGCCGTAGGAAACATTTTCCGAGCTGATTTTGGCCTGTTTTATAACATTCCTAGGAATTCCGGTGCATTATATGATGTGACTCAAGTTTTGGATACGTATATCTACAATGGCCTGACATCCACAGGAGATTTTGGTATGACGGCTGCTGCAGGACTTTACCAATCAGTTGTCGGCTTTGTCTTGTTGATGATCACAAATACGATCGCCCGACGTTTTGATAGCGATTCTGCATTATTCTAAGGAGGAAAAAAATGAAAAAAAAGAAAGTGGAGAGAGTCCAAGTCCGCTCTTTCAATAAGACGGCTAATTTTTTCTCTAATATAATGATTGCACTCTTTGCTATTTCCTGTATTTTGCCATTTATATTTGTTATCGCCATCTCTTTTACCGATGAGTCCATATTGTCGACTCACGGGTACAGTTTTTGGCCAGAAAAGTTCAGTATATTTGGTTATACGTACTTGTTCGACCAGATGCAGGATAAAATTTTCCAAGCGCTTTTCGTCACTGTACTTGTTACTGTTTTAGGTACACTGATCAATAGCACGGCTACTTCTTTATATGCTTATGCGATTTCACGGTCAAACTTTCCATTCCGTCGTTTTTTTACCGTTTTTTGTTTGATTACGATGTTGTTCTCACCAGGGATGGTGGCCAATTATCTTGTTATGACAAATCTTCTTCAGTTAAAAGATACGATTTGGGCATTGATCTTGCCAATGGCTGTCAGTCCCTTCAATATTATTGTGATGCGCACATTCTTTAAACGTTCGGTCTCTGATTCGATTATTGAATCGGCACGGATCGATGGAGCTAGCGAACTGCGAATATTTGTTCAGATCGTTTTACCGTTAGCTGTTCCAGGTATTGCGACAATCAGTTTATTTGCCGCATTGGGTTACTGGAATGACTGGTTCAATGCTTTACTATACATCCAAGATGATAAGCTAGTTCCACTACAGTATCTTTTGATGAAAATCCAAAGTAATATTCAATATCTGACACAAAATTCAGGAGCAGGAAGCCAATTGACAGGCGGATTAGCCTCAGTTCCAGGAGAATCTGCCAGAATGGCGATCGTAGTCATCTCGACGTTGCCTATTGCGATCAGCTATCCATTTTTCCAGAAGCATTTTGTCAAAGGTCTAACAATCGGCGGAGTAAAAGAATAAAGAAACAAAAATATAAATCATAAAATTAGGAGGAAGAAAAATGAAGTTATGGAAGAAACTAGCCTTTACAGGTGTTTCAGCGTTGTTGTTGGGAACATTAGCAGCATGCGGAGGTTCTGGTTCTAAAGACCAGGCAGAAGCTAGCAATTCGGACACTTTGCAGATGTATCAAATCGGAGATAAACCAGATAATTTCGATCAATTGATGGAAGTAGCAAACAAACGAATCGAAAAAGAGATCGGTGTAAAAGTCAATATTAATTACATTGGCTGGGGCGATTACGAAAAGAAAATGAACGTCATCATTTCTTCCGGGGAAAATTATGATATCGCCTTTGCGAACAACTATGTTTCCAATGCCCAAAAAGGAGCCTTTGCTGATTTGACTGAATTAGCGCCTAAGTACGCTGAAAAAGCTTATAATGATTTAGATGAAGCATATATTAAAGGAAATCTGGTCAATGGAAAATTATATGCTTTCCCAGTCAATGGAAATGTCTTTGCTCAACAAGTACTTACTTTTAACAAAGCTTTACTAGATAAATACGATCTTTCAATTGATGGAATCCAATCTTACGCTGATGCAGAAAAAGTCTTGAAGGAATTCCATGAAAAAGAACCAAACACGGCAGCTTTTGCCATTGGACAAGGCTTCAAAGTCCAAGGGAACTTTGATTATCCTTTAGGGAATACGTTACCGTTTGCTATTGATCTGGATGGAGATGATTCGAAAATCATCAACCAATACGATAATGAAACGTATATCGGACTGTTACGTACAATGCATAGCTGGTACAAACAAGGACTCATTCCAAGTGACGCTGCAACGAGCAATAAGGATTATCCACTAGAAGGAAATACTTGGCTAATGCGTGGAGAAACACAAGGACCGTATGATTATGGCGATACGATTTTGACAAATGCAGCAAAACAAGAACTTGTTTCAAAAGCAATTACTGTTCCACTAAAATCTACAGCTCAAGCACAAATGGCAAATTTTGTCGTATCAAATACTTCAAAAAATAAAGAAAAATCAGTAGAGCTTCTAGGGCTGCTTAACAGTGATCCAGAATTATTGAATGGGCTTGTTTGGGGGATCGAAGGAGAAGCATGGGAAAAAGTCGATGGTTCAGATGATAAAATCAAATTGCTAGATGGTTATCAGCCAAATACACATATGTCTGCTTGGAATACAGGAAACAACAAGATTCTATATACACAAGAGTCTATTACGGATGACATGATTGCCAAACGTGATCAATCGATTGCTGATGCAGAAACTTCACCGATTTTAGGATTCAGCTTCAACACTGACAGTGTCAAAACAGAATTAAGTAATATTTCTAATGTCATGAATCAATATTTAGATGGATTGAATACAGGGACTGTTGATCCAGATGAAACATTACCGAAATTGAAAGACGCTTTGGACAAGGCTGGCTATGATAAGGTATTGAAAGAAATGCAAAAACAATATGATGAGTTCCGACAAGAATAATAATGAATAAAGACAAAGGGGTTGTGACAAAAGACGTGTCACAACCTCTTGTTCCGAATAAACGGTGTTCAAAAGCCAGTTTCTCGGTATTAAGCTAAATATATGTAAAAATGTGGAAAGCCATATTCACAAAATTTTTCTTACTACTCGAAACTAAGCGGCTATTTCACAACCTCTTGGTAAACGGTGTTCAATCAGCTGACCCTCGGTATTCGCTCACAAAACGACAAAATATGAGGAACTATTTTTCCGTTTGTTTCTCTAATAATCAGGTCAAGGTGCTGATTGCCCAACCTTTTTTTGTATAATGAGAAAGTATAAACTTAATGTTTGGAGGAGAAGATATGTTAGGGAAGGTTTTGGAAGAGTTATTTATCCGGATCTGGGTCGTTATAAAACTAACCTTGTATTTCTGGATATATACATTTGCCGGCGGGATCATCTTTGGATTAGGTGCGGCATGGAAAACAGTCAATGAACTATTTTATTTGTACGGATTCGAGTATAAAGAAATCACAATAAAAAGAGGCTGGAATATATATAAAAGAAATTTTTTAAGAGGCAATCTGCTATTTAGTTTATTTTTATCTGGTACTGCTTTATTGAGTTACAATTTATATTTATCTGTTCAAATCAAAGGGCTCATTTTTTTAGCTATTGATTTTATTTTACTTTTTGCCTTACTCTGCCTATTTGCTACTTATCAATACAGTATGATTTTAGATAGTGAATATACGATCTCTGTTCCTAATCTGCTAAAGCTAAGTTTTATTTCGGTTTTTTCCAGCTTTTCGTCTTTTCTAAAAATAATTATTGGTAGCGGTATAATTTTAGGCGTGACTTGGCAATTCAAAGGATTGATCCTGTTTGGTGTCATTGGTCTTTTGACAGTTTGGAATGGTACGATGACAACACACTGGCGTGAAGAATTAGATAAACAGTTGGAAAGTTATGAATAAGTTTCGGATTCTATTTTCAAAAGGAACCTTACTCAATCGTCTGTTGCGGAAATACGCGGTTATCATGATCGGTGTAACGATGACTGCTACCGTTATTTTTAGTATCCATACTTGGGAACAAAATCAAAAACAGGCAGAAAACATGACAAGTGATGCCGTTCAAAGCACAAGCAGAATGCTGAATGATAAAACAACCTTGAGTAGGATCATCAAAAACCAGCTTGTAGGGAATTCCGAAAAGATCGAAAATGTGACGACCTACTTAACAAAACCCATAGATCAGTATCTGATGTATGTATACGAACAGCAAAACAGTACCGATGAATTAGTTTCTTTCCCAAATCAAATCAAAGATCTCTACGCAAATTATGAAGAACTAAGTGCGATATATATCGTGTTGAATCAACTACCGGAGTATTATGAATCTTCTAGAGAAAACAAAGGTGGGAAAATAAAAAAGGGGACACCAAAATTACTAGACGCTTTTTATATCAAGTTGCCTATCACACAAGGAGGAGCTGAGTCAGGAAGTATTTTTATTGGTTTTCAAAAGAAAGAACTAGATATGATTTTAGAAAATCTAACGTCATTCAATGGACTCTCTTTATACATGATTTCTGGAACGACAAATCGACTATACACATTCCATGATAATAAAATAGCTAAAGAAACGTTTGAAAGACAAGAAATGATCATCACAGAGAGTCTGCAGAAAAATTCACAATTGCCGATTGACGATCTGGAAAAAAACAATTTTGTTCAACACCAAGAACTGTCTGATGATTATCGTATATTAGCTGTACTAGATAAAAAAAGTGTAAAAATCGAAACGGGAAAAAATCTTGCCCCGCTGATCATTGGTATCATTATTTTAGACAATATATTGCTTATCTTTCTTTATAAAACATTCAAGCGATATTCACAGCAAGTATCTATCGTCATGCAGGCCATGGATCAAACAGCAGCAGGGAATTTAGAGACGCGGATCGACATAACAAACACGGAATATGAACTGAAGGAACTTTCAATCGGTATCAACGAAATGTTGGATAGCATCAATCAGTTTGTAGAAGACATCTACAAATTAGAAATCAAACAGCAAGACGCACATATGCGGGCGCTTCAAGCACAGATCAATCCACATTTTTTATATAATACATTAGAATATATCCGAATGTATGCAATCAGCGAAGGAAGTGAAGAATTAGCAGATGTTGTATATGCGTTTTCCGCTTTGCTTCGAAACAATACGAATCAAGAGAAAACGATCACTTTAAAAGAAGAACTGGACTTTTGCGAAAAATATGTCTATTTGTATCAAATGCGTTATCCTAATCGAGTAGCCTATCATTTTATGATCGATCCTGATTTGGAAAAGATCGAAGTACCTAAATTTGTGATCCAGCCATTAGTTGAAAATTATTTTAAACACGGTATTGAT
Organism: Enterococcus sp. H57; assembly: GCF_003112495.1. Classification (NCBI taxonomy): domain Bacteria; kingdom Bacillati; phylum Bacillota; class Bacilli; order Lactobacillales; family Enterococcaceae; genus Enterococcus; species Enterococcus sp. H57. The sequence continues at coordinate 38,448 of NZ_BEHC01000031.1, read as the reverse complement.
TTTACTCGATTCGATAATGCGCTAAGTGTCAAAGTCTTGCAGGAAGGCAAACGGGTAAGGATCATCATCAAAGATAATGGAAAAGGGATGACTGAAAAACGGCTAAAACAGATTGAAGAAAAACTGTCTCATCCTAAAGTGGAACTTCACGGATCTATCGGTCTGCAAAACGTGAATGAACGTTTACGTGCCAGCTTCGGCAGCAGTTATTATATGTCGCTTGAGAATAATGAGACAGGTGGACTGACCGTTTCTATTACATTCAAGGAGGGATGAGCGTGTATCAAGTGTTATTGGTAGATGATGAATACATGATTTTGAATGGGTTAAAAAAGATAATTGATTGGCAAAGTTTAGGCTTTCAAATAGTAGCAACAGCAGAGAATGCCAAAGAAGGACTAGCTGTACTTGAACAGCGACAGATTGATTTAGTAGTAACGGATGTGACAATGCCAGAAATAAATGGACTGGAATTTATTGAAGCGGCTCAAAAAGAACGTCATAATTTTGAATTTATGATTTTATCAGGATACCAAGAATTCGATTATTTGAAAGGAGGTATGCAATTAGGCGCCGTGAATTATTTGATGAAACCCGTGAATAAGTTCGAATTGGTTGAAAGCCTCAAGAAAATCAAAACACGGTTAGATCAGCAAAATGAACAAAAAAATCAACAAGAAATCTATCAAGAACTGTTATTCAGTCAATGGTTGAATGAAGAATTGGATGAAATAAGTGAAGAAGAAATAATAGGACAAATAAGTGAGAAGCAGCATAGGATAGTATTGATTCAACTGGCAAGAACTCATGATACTCTTATCAATAGATGGTTGCAAGAACGGCAACAAATCTTTTACTATCAACGAAATTACGGAGACCGTGTATTGATCACGTTGTTGTTGGAGACAGATGAAGTTGATGGCTTCTGTTGTTTTGTTCAAGAAAACTTTCCTGATCAGGAATGGCTGATCAGTATCGGGGAAGAGACAGATTCTTTGGACAAAATCCCTGAAACATTCCAACAAGCGAAAGACAATCTACAGTTGCATCAATTTTATGGAGATAAAGACGAGCATGTTTTTTACGCAGTACAAGCAGAAACAAAAGATCAAACCATCGATTTTTCAAGTTTCAGACGCGTGCTGCAAAATAAACAATTGGAAGTCGCTCAAAAAATGATCACTGATTTTTTTGAACAGTTTCAGTTAGCAGCCATGATGCCGGAAGATATACGATATTCCAGTTTTTTACTGTTTATGGAGATTCAACGGGAATTGATTGATCTGGAAGATGAGGAATATTTACAAGGAATCGAAAAAATCCATCAGGCAAAAACGGTGCAAGAACTTCAGCAGCTACTTCTGTCATTCATCAAAAAGCATCAGAGACAGAAAAAGTACAGTGACAATGTGGAAAAAGTAATCGTAATCCTGCACCAGCATTATCAAGAACCACTTACACTCAAAGAAGTGTCAGAAAACCTGCATTTAAATGTCATGTATCTAGGACAGCTGTTCAAAAAAGAAACGAAAAAAAGTTTTTCAGCTTATTTGAACCATTTACGTATGGAAAAAGCGAAACAACTGCTTTTGCACAGTAATCAAAACATCAATGAGATAGCAAGTGAGATTGGCTACAACAACACCACGTATTTCTCTAAATTATTCAAGAAAATCGTCGGCAGATCCCCTAAAGAGTACCGAGAAAACAGTGGAGAATCATAAAAGAAAAAGCCAATGTAATGAAATAACTTATAAAAAATTGTCTAGAAATCTAATTTTTGGCTGTTCTTATTACTTGAGGCAAGGCAGCTTTTTCACGACCTCTCCACTAAACGGTGTTCAATCAGCTGACCCTCGGTATTAGCTCAACAAATGGCAAAATATGAGGAACTATTTTGCCATTTGTCTCTCTAATACTCAGGTCAGAACGATGATTTCACAACCTCTCAATAAACGGTGTTCAAAAGCTTGCATCTGCGGTAATAAGCCCAACCAAACGAAAAATATGAGGAGCTATTTTTGCTTGGCTGTTCTTATTACTTGATGCAGGGCAGCTTTTTCACAACCTCTTGTTAATTATAGTTTGATAAGGAAAAAGGCAAATCTTTTGCTTGATATTTCTTAGGGTGAGGGACGATTCCTAATTGGTAAGAGATCGTGCCGCCTTTCAGCAAATCTTGATGGGTAAAATATAATTTCGTATATTCTTTGTCCATCCGTTTGATTTTATGGATAAATTGTTGCTGCGGCCGATTAGGCGTTGCTTCAATCGTCAATTCCTTTCCATTTGACAAAAGCAAAACAGCCTTGTCAATTAATGGCATACCGATAACATATTCACCGGTTCCAGGCGTGACAGGATAAAATCCCAGACTATTGAAGATATACCAAGCAGCCATACTTCCATTGTCCTCATCTCCAGGGTAACCCATTGGAGAATCGTCGAAGGTCTGAGTCATCAACTGTTTAAGCAGTGGCTGTGCCATTTCAGGTTGTCCTATATAACTGAACAAGTAAGGATAGTGAAAACTTGGCTGGTTTGAAATAGCTAATTGTCCAAATTCTATCGCGGCCATCTCACTCATTTCGTGGATCTCAAAACCATATCCTCCTGGGTCAAACGTTGGGGGCTGATTGCACAGCTCAATGAGTTTTTCTTTATATCTCTCACTGCCACCATATTTTCCGATCAGTCCTGAAAAATCGTGATAAACAGCAAAGCTGCTTTGCCAAGCACTTCCTTCTGCATAATCTTGTCCCCAACGATTAGCTGAAAATGGTTCTCTGAACTTGCCATCTTTATCTTTTGAACGCATAAATCCTGACTCATAGTCAAAGATATTTTGATAGTTCAATGATTGCTGCTGATATTTCTTCGTCATTTCCTCCTCTTCTAGTACCTTGGCAACTTGGCTAATACAAAAATCGCTATAAGCATAGTCTAATGTGTGATTGACTGATTCGTGGTAGTGATTAGGAACATAGCCATATGTCAAGTAATCTTCTGTTCCTTGTCGTCCATAATTTGGATGTTTGCTTTGAACCGTAGCACCTTTTTCCATTGCCGTTAGAAATTCAGGCATCAAGTCTCGTCGGATATCTTTTACAGCAGCATCTGCAATGACCGCATCGATCAATGTCCCAGGCATAAGTCCACGTTCATCAGGAGACAGCCATTTTGGCAAATAGCCACTTTCTCTATAGCTGTTCAAAAAGCCTTCCAGCATTTCTTCGTATTTTTCTACAGCAATCAAAGAATAAAGAGGATAAACCGTTTTATACGTATCCCAAAACCCATTATTTGTATAGAGAACACCAGGTTTTATAGATCGACTAGTCGTATCATAGTGGATTTTTTGCCCACTAGGATCAATTTCATAAAATGTTTGTGGAAATAAAAACACCCGATATAAATTATGATAAAACGTCCGCAATTGTTGTTGATCATGGTGTGTGAGCTGTATACGATCAAAATAGGACTGCCATTGTTCTTGACTGTGAGCAAGGTAAGTCTCTTTGCTTTGGTTTTGTTCTAGTTCCAGGTTATAAGCTGCTTGTTCCGAGCTGATAAAAGATGTCCCAAATCGGATAGTTTGTTTTTTTGTCTGTTCAAAATACAACGGGATCGAGTCGCTATTTTTGTTGGAAACAGCTAACTCATCAATTGTTAAAGGATATTCAAATCTCAATATAAAATAAAAAGAAAAATCAGGATCTTCTGAACCAGCAAAATGTGTGATTTTTCCTTCCACTGTGTAAGGATCTATAACAAAGAGCTGATGGCGTCCCGGAAAGGATAAAAGTAAACCGCTGTCATTTTTGCTGTAATCAATAGATAAGATTCCGCCATACATGCTAGGTATCAATGTAGAACAGATGCCATAACGTAATTGACAGAGCGACAGATGAGTCGGGCAAAATATACTTTCTTCTGGGCGGTAAGAACTTTGAGCATGGAAAAGGGTGTTCTCCTGTAGTTTTCCATTGATCGGCGTAAACAGCATATGACTGAAATCACCCATCCAAGGACTTGGTTGATGGGTAAGACGGTAGCCTTGAAAAACGCGGTCATCAGGATGAAACCACCAGCTGCCGTTTTGATCCGTAGTTTGCGGTGCAAAATAATTCATCCCAAAAGGAACGCCAGTATAAGGCTGGCAGTTCCCATTAGAGAAATTTGGCTGATTCGCTGTTGCATGTCTAGTATCTATTTGACCGATATTCATTTTATTTCTCCTTTGTTGATTGTCTTTTGATGAATGAAACTGGAAATTTACTATCGGATGGTCGATC
>NZ_BEHC01000031.1:0-34078 GCF_003112495.1 Enterococcus sp. H57 | reverse complement strand
TTTGTCTCTAACCAAGTGACCAAAGCATCTCCCGCAAGCTTACCTAACTGTTCAAAATCTTGTGCGATGGTTGTCAGTGGCGGGTCAACAAGAGCTGCTGCTTGGATATCATCAAATCCGATAATTGAAAAATCTTCAGGGATATGATAACCATGCTGTCTCAAGAGATTCATGGTCTGGATAGCGACAACATCGTTTTCACAAACAAAAGCAGTTACTTCATACTTAGTGATATAAGAAAGCAATTCATCTAATGTCGCGCTTTTGTCATCCAGTGAAGTGTGGAAAGTCAAACCAGCTTTGTCCAATGCTTCAAGGTAACCAAGGTAACGCTGTCGAACGGATTGTGGATGAGTCTGCGTACCAAACAAATAAGCGATTTTTGAATGACCCTGTTCGATCAAATAAGAGGCAGCAAGCGCACCGCCTTGGAAATTATCGGAAAGAACGGTAGGAAAAGGTAACTCATAGATTTTTTTATCTAATATGACGACAGGGAATTCTTTCAATGAAAGCTCAAAAAGTAAGTCAAGATGTTGTTCTGTATCAAGAGCATAATAAATCAATCCGTCAAATTCATTGATTAGCTCTTTTGCTGTTTTATTTTGTAGAAAGTCAAGCGTCGTCATCATGACATCAATCTGTTTATCTTGCATCACAGGGTTCAATCCCTTGCTAAAATCACCAACAGACAAATCAGCGACATATGGAAGAAGAAACAGAATCCGTCGTGTTTTTGTAGGAGAAGCAAGCATCTGTTCCGGAGAAGCGGATTTAACGAAACTGCCTTTCCCGCGAACGCGATAAATAAGTCCTAATTGCTCTAATTCAGTCAATGCACGTTTGGAAGTGATTCTGCTTACTTTATAGGTACGTGAAAGTTCTTTTTCAGTTGGTAGTTGGCTGTCTACAGGTAATTCACCAGTTAAAATAGCCGTTTGCAAATCATTAAATATTGTCTGGTACAATGGTTGATTCATATAAACACCTCTTAATGATATATCATATTTAAATAATACCATAATGGATGAAAAAGTAAATAAAAAGATATTTTTTGAAAGCGTAGACATAATTGGCTGTATGAAGTATAATCTTTAAAGATATATCAAATAGAAAGAAGGTTTTATTAGTGGTTTATAAAGATATACCAAAATCGGTGCAGAAATTTATGGAAGATATCACACAAAAATGTGGGGATATCCATGCGGACTGGGCAAAGAATTTTACAGCAGCATTTGCCAATACTCTGTTGACAACAGTCAAAAAGCAAAATGACGGAACCACCTTTTTATTGACGGGAGACATTCCAGCGATGTGGTTAAGAGACTCTACTGCACAAGTTCGTCCTTATTTAGTGATTGCAAAAGAAGATGAGGAATTAGCTGACATGATCAGCGGGTTAGTCAAAAAGCAATTTTTTTATATCAATATCGATCCATATGCGAATGCCTTCAACGAAGAAGCTAACGGTGCTGGCCACCAAACAGATCATACAAAAATGAACGATTGGATCTGGGAAAGAAAATATGAAATTGATTCTTTATGCTACCCAATACAGTTGGCCTATCTTCTTTACAAAAATACAGGAAAAACTGATCAATTCAATCAATCTTTTATTGAAGGTATCAAAAAAATCTTGGACGTGTTCAAAACAGAGCAAGATCATGAACACTCTCCTTATACATTTGTACGAGACACGACAAGAAAAGAAGATACGCTGATCAATGACGGGCGAGGTGCAAAAACAGCTTTTACAGGAATGACATGGTCTGGTTTCCGTCCTAGCGATGATGCTTGCCGTTATGGATATCTGGTACCATCCAATATGTTTGCGGTGGTCGTGTTAGGTTATGTGGAAGAAATTTTTCAAACGATACTCGATGATAAAGAAATTGTACAGCAAACACAGAAATTGAAGAAAGAGATCCAAGATGGGATTCAGAATCACGGACGAACGGTTAATCAAAAAGGGCAAACGATTTATGCATATGAAGTAGATGGAATGGGAAACGCCACAGTCATGGATGACAGTAATGTGCCCAATCTGATCGCCGCACCTTACTTGGGATATTGTTCTGAACAAGAGGAAGATTATCTGCAAACAAGAAGAACATTGTTGAGTAAAGAAAATCCATATTTCTATGAAGGAAAGTACGCAAAAGGAATTGGATCCTCCCATACGCCAGAAAAATACGTTTGGCCGATTGCATTAGCTATGGAAGGAATGACAACGTCAGACAAATCTGAAAAAGAGCGGATATTGAATTTACTTGTAGCAACTGACGCAGGAACACACCTTATGCACGAAGGGTTCGATGTGAACAATCCTGAAAATTATACGAGAGAATGGTTTTCTTGGGCAAATATGATGTTTTGCGAATTAGTCATGGATTACTTTGATATTAGAGTAGAAAAGTAGGAGGTATCGTAAATGAAAAAGAAAGTATATATCATTTCTCATAGCCACTGGGATCGTGAATGGTACATGGCTTACGAACAGCATCATATGCGACTGATTGAATTGATAGACGATCTACTAGAGCTATTTGAAGTTGATCCGTCCTTCAACAGTTTTCATTTGGATGGGCAAACGATTATTTTAGATGACTATCTTCAAGTAAGGCCAGAAAAAAGACAGGCAATCCAACAAGCAATCAATGAAGGAAAATTGAGAATTGGACCATTTTATATCTTGCAAGATGATTTTCTTATCAGCTCGGAATCGAACGTGAGAAATATGCTGATTGGCATGGAAGAAAGCCGTAAATGGGGAACCCCTGTCATGTTAGGCTATTTTCCCGATACATTTGGAAATATGGGACAGACGCCTCAATTAATGAAACAAGCTGGTATTTCAGCAGCAGCGTTTGGCCGTGGTGTAAAACCAATTGGCTTTGATAATCAAGTTTTGGAAGCAGAAAACTATTCTTCCCAATACTCAGAGATGTGGTGGAAAGGACCTGATCAAACAGCAATCTTTGGTCTGCTATTTGCCAATTGGTATAGCAACGGGAATGAGATTCCAGTAGAAAAAGAAGCAGCTCTTGCCTTTTGGAAGCAAAAATTAGCGGATGCAGAACAATATGCCTCTACGAACCACTTATTGATGATGAATGGTGTTGATCATCAACCGGTACAAAAAGATATATCAAAAGCAATCCATCTCGCAAATGAACTGTTTCCAGATTACGAGTTTATTCATTCTAATTTTACTGACTATCTGGAAGCAGTTCAAAAAGATGTGCCAGAAGACTTAGGCTCAGTAGAAGGAGAATTGACAAGTCAAGAAACGGATGGCTGGTATACTTTAGCCAATACAGCATCTGCTCGGGTTTACTTAAAACAATGGAATACCAAGGTCCAGCGACAGCTAGAAAATATTACAGAACCACTTGCGACGATGGCTTATGAAGTTAGTGGAAACTATCCCCATGATCAATTAGATTATGCTTGGAAGACATTAATGCAAAATCATCCTCACGACAGTATTTGCGGTTGTTCAGTCGATTCTGTCCATCGGGAAATGATACCTCGTTTTGAAAAAGCAGATGAAGTTGGAAAGTATCTTGCACAAGATTCCTTAGAACAGCTGACCGCAGCAATCGATACGACCGGATTCCCAAAAGACAGCTTTCCATTTGTCATTGTAAATACTGCAGGAATGGATAAAACTGGTGAAGCAGAAATAACCATCGAATTAGAAAGAAAAAGATTCGCTGAAGGAATACCTGAACAACTATATCAAGAGTTAGAAAATTTGCCTAAACGTAAGTATCATGTAGAAACAAAAAGTGGGGCCACTATACCAGCTATTTTATCTGAAGAAACTGTCCAATTTGGTTATGATTTGCCGAAAGACCGTTTCCGTGTGCCATATATGGCAAGAATGATCAAAGTGACTTTACCATTAGAAAACATGCCAGCATTTTCTTGGGAAACATTCGCGCTTGTAGAAGGGGAAGCGAAAGCAGAAGAAAAGGAAACAATGATTCATCAGAGTGGACGAATCATCGAAAACGGCCCTCTACATTTGACGATTGAAAAAAATGGTACCATTACAATGGAAGATCGCAAAAACAAACGAAAGTTGAATAATCTGCATATTTTTGAAGATATCGGCGATATAGGAAATGAATATATCTTTAAACAACCTTTCTGTGATCAGCCAATCCTATCCAGTAACAAAGAAAACTCTGAAGTAAAAGTATTAGTAGATACACCGGAAATAGCAAAAATAAGTATTCTACAGGAAATGGAAATCCCTGTTTCTGCAGACGAGCGTTTAGAAAAAGAACAGCAGATGGTTGTGGAATTTCGTTATCGAAAAGCAGAACGATCCAAAGAAAAACGAATCCTTCAAATAAAAACAATCATGACAATCAGAAAAGATAGTAAAAAAATCGACTTTGAAACGACTCTCGACAATCAGATGAAAGATCATCGCTTACGTGTCTTGTTTCCTACAAAGTTACATGTGGAACATCACGAAGCAGATAGTATTTTTGAAGTGGTGAAGCGCCCAAACCATGTGTCTAAAAGTTGGGAAAACCCTACGAATCCGCAACATCAGCAAGCATTTGTCAATATTCATGATGAAGAGTACGGTGTAACAGTCGGAAACTTTGGTTTGAATGAATATGAAGTAACAGAAGACGGACAAATCGCAGTGACGCTACTTCGCAGTGTGGGAGAACTAGGCGATTGGGGATATTTTCCAACACCAGAAGCACAGTGTCTAGGTGAGCATCGGTTCAATTACAGCATTGAACTACATGGACCAGAAGAAAAATTCTCTACTTATTTGCATGCATACGCAGCACAGATTCCTTTTTCCACTCAACAAATCAAACATCATGAAGGAACATTGATTTCAAAACAACAATATTTAACGATAAAAAGTGAAACGTTTGCAATTACAGCTTTGAAACGCAGCAAGTTTAGTGATAAAGTAGTAGTAAGAGGTTTCAATATGTCTAGTCATTTAGAAAAATTGGAAATAACTAAAGACAATGGAAAAACTGTCATATTGAATCTGCTTGAAGAACCAACGAAGCAAGCGGTTGTCCCAATAATCCAACCTTATGAGATTCGGACAATCGGATTCGAGGAGGAAAACGAATGTATGGCGGAATAGAAGCAGGCGGAACAAAATTTGTGTGTGCGGTTTCAGATGGTGGAGAAATTTTAGAAAAATTAAGTATCCCTACCACAACACCAGAAGAAACATTGGATCAGGTATTTGAATTTTTTGATCGTTATGAATTGAAGGGAATCGGGATTGGCTCATTCGGCCCGATTGGTATCGACAAAACAAAAGATAATTACGGATACGTTTTGGCAACTCCCAAAAAAGGGTGGGCACAATTCGATTTTCTTGGCACAATCAAGGAACGCTACAATATTCCTGCTGCTTGGACAACGGATGTCAATGCTGCTGCATATGGGGAATTGAAGCAAGGAGCAGCACAAGGAAAAAATAGTTGTATTTACCTTACCGTGGGAACAGGAATCGGTGCAGGTGTCGTGATCAATGAAGAAATTTTTTCAGGGATCGCACATCCTGAAATGGGACATATTTGGGTGAAACGCCATCCAGATGACCATTATGAAGGTACTTGTCCTTATCATAAAGATTGTTTAGAAGGATTAGCAGCAGGACCGTCTATTGAGGCACGCACAGGGATCAAAGGGCAAGATCTGCCGCAAGATCATCCTGTTTGGGCTATTCAGGCTTATTATATTGCTCAAGCACTGATCAACTATACGTTGACGTTAGCACCTGAAAAGATTATTTTAGGCGGTGGGGTAATGAATCAGGATCATCTCCTTCAAAAAATCCGTCAGCAATTTGTTGAATTGATGGGTGGTTATATGGAAACACCTCAAGTAAGTGAATATATCGTTCGTTGGGGACTGCCGAATGAAAGTGGGATTATCGGTAGTTTGCTGTTAGCAGAACACGAACATCAAAAGTAAGCAGACAAATTACACAAAAAGAACAGAGTCTTATCATTATCTGCTGATAAGACTCTGTTCTTTTTTATTTCTATTCCCATAATCCAGGTAAAGCTTTACCGACTATTTTTTCTTGAGTAAATGGATGGATCATGTGCAGTTCTAATGCATGGAGCATCAGTCGTTCAGCAGTTCTATTTTGGTAGAGAGGGTCTCCAACGATCGGATGTCCCTTATGAGCTAAATGAACTCTGATCTGGTGTGTACGTCCGGTTTCCAAAACACAATAGACTTGTGTTTGTTCAGAAAGTACTTTGTTGACAGTGACATGTGTCAAGGCGCTCTGACCATTTTTATCATCTACGACCCTTTTTCTCCGATCATGGCGATCTCGTCCAATTTTATTGGTGATGGTCATATCTTTGGCAATTTCTCCCCATACGATGGCTTGATATCTCCGATAGATCATTTTTTGTTCCAACATTCTTCCAAGTATCGGCAAGACAAATGGATTTTTTGCAAATAAAACGGCACCGCTTGTTTCTTTGTCCAAGCGATGGACAACGTAAGGTCGTTGCTGTTTAGTGTCGAGATAAGCAGCTAAATGATTGAGCAAGGTACTGTTTTCTGTCGGTTCATTTGGATGAGTCTTCATTCCTGCAGGCTTATCAACTATAATCAAATGCTCATCTTCATGTAAAACGCGGATGTGCGCCGCATCTCCAAGCTGGACTTCTTGATAATTATAATCTGTTTCTTCGAATAACAATGTGATCTGGTCATTGCCCTTTACTTCATGATGGAACAAAGCAGGTTGTTGATTGATCCAAACGTTTTTACGTATACGCAAAAAATGTCGAACCTTTCTAGGGACTAACCATTCCTTTTCAAGCAAGTCGCGAATCGTTGTTTCAGGATGGTTCATAGGTAAAGTGATCGTGATTTTCACAAGTGTACTCCTTTCAGTGCAATTGCAGACTAATTGTACCATTTTTAAAACATATTTAAGAAAAAACTTACATTTTTCTGTTCATTCTTATGTTACTCTACTTGCACTAACGTAAAAAAACATATTGAACTACAACTTAAGCAGGAAGAAAACACTCTTTCACTATGGTAAAATAAGACGATTGAATCAAATAGACAGGAGAAGAAGCAAATGGATTTTCAAAGCATTTTAGAAAAGATAAAAGCTGCTTTGATCAGTTTTTGGCGTTGGATCAGACCATATCTCGGACAATTCCATCGATGGCGAAAGCGCATCTGGAAAAAATATCATGTGAACAAATTGATTTTGCTGATTGGTTTGATCTGTGTCTTAGTGACAAGTATCTACCTCTTTATTTTAGCAAAACAAGCAAATGTCGAAACGTTAAAATCAGGATTAAGCCAATCGACAGTCATTTATGATAAGAAAAACGAAGAAGCTGGCACACTGTACGCCCAAAAAGGAACATATGTAGAATTAAACGCGATTTCTCCCTATATCCAAGATGCAGTAATCTCGACAGAAGATAGGAATTTTTACGAGCATCACGGGTTTGATATCAAAGGGATTGCCCGTGCAGCAGTCCGAATGGTCTTGTCTGGCGGAACATCAGGGGGCGGAGGAAGTACGATCACTCAGCAGCTTGCCAAAAATGCGTATCTGACATTAGACCAAACGTTTGATCGAAAAGCGAAGGAATTATTTTTGGCAATCGAGATCGAAAAGAAGTACAGCAAAGAAGAAATCTTGACCATGTATCTTAACAATGCCTATTTTGGCAACGGGGTATGGGGTGTCCAAGACGCTTCCAGAAAGTATTTTGGAGTAGATGCAACGAATGTTACGCTGTCTGAGGCTGCTACTTTGGCAGGAATGCTGAAAGGTCCTGGTATTTATAATCCGATCGATCACCCAAAAAATGCGAATGATCGGAAAAACACAGTACTAAGTGTAATGGAAGAAAACGGAAAAATCACAAAAGAACAAGAACAAGCAGAAAGCCAGACAGATATCAGCGCGTATCTTAATGACACATATGATAATTCAGATTCTGGTTATCGTTATCCTTATTATTTTGATGCAGTGATCGATGAAGCAGTTAACGAGTATGGTCTTGATGAAGAAGATGTCATGAATAAAGGCTATAAAATCTATACAGCTTTAGATCAGGATTATCAAAAGCAATTAGAAGCTACTTATCAAAACAGTGCATTATTCCCAGCAAATGCTTCAGATGGTGCCATGGTCCAATCTGCTTCAGTAGCTTTAGATCCGAATACAGGTGGTGTACAAGCACTAGTAGGACGAAGAGGAGATCATGTCTTTAGAGGATTCAGCTTTGCTACACAGATGCGTCGTTCACCAGGATCAACGATCAAACCATTAAGCGTATATACACCAGCACTGGAAGCTGGATACAAGCCTTCCAGTATCTTGAAAGATGAACCGCAAAGTTATTACGATGCGCATAATTTTGACGGGACATACCAAGGAGAAGTACCGATGTATCAAGCTGTTGCTCAAAGTTTGAATTTGCCCGCTGTATGGCTTTTGCATGAGATCGGTTTACAAAAAGGATATGATAAAGCAGAAGAATTCGGCCTGCCTTTAGCAAAATCTGATAAGTATTATGGCTTAGCCCTTGGTGGACTGGAAAAAGGAGTATCTCCATTGATCATGGCGGGTGCTTACAGTGCATTTGCCAATGATGGTCAGATGTATACGCCGCATCTTATCACGAAAATCGTTGATTCGACTGGAGCGGTGATCGTCGATAACACAAACAAAAAACCAAAACAGGTCATATCAAAGGAAACAGCCGATGAAATGACCAGCATGCTTCTTGGTACATTTTCAAATGGAACAGCGGCTGCTGCGAATCCTGCAGGTTATACGATAGCAGGGAAAACAGGAACCACAGAAACTAATTTCGATGCCACAAAAGCAAATGACCAATGGATGATCGGTTACACGCCAGACGTAGTGATTTCGACATGGATGGGTTACGAAGAATCCAGCAAGCTGCACTATTTGGAAGGGACAAGTGGAAATGTTGTCGGGAAAGTCTTCAAATCAGCGGCAGAAGGCATCCTTCCGTATACTTCAAAAACAGGATTTAGTGTAGCAGATGCCTATGCCACAGGAGGACAAGTGGTAGCTGCAGATCAAGTTGGAAACACAGGAAATTCTAATGGAGAGTCTGGAAATTGGCAAGATAACTTGAATCAATATGGTGAACAAGCAAAAGAAGGGCTGAAAAACTTCGGCGATATGGTGAAAGAAGGCGTTCAGGGAATTGGTGAAGCGGCTAAAGACCTCTGGCGGAAATATCAAGGAGAGTAGACCCTTTGAAAACGAATAACCCCATGTTACAATAGAGAGTAACTACTAAAAGAAAAGAGGGCATAACATGTCAAACATCTACGATAGCGCGAATCAAATCGAACGTGAGATCCGTGAATTACCAGAATTCAAAGCGTTGAAAGAAGCGTACGAGAAAGTACAAGCAAACGAAGAAGCACACAAACTGTTCAAAGACTTCCAAGCGATGCAAATCGAATTACAAGAAAAACAAATGAGTGGACAAGAATTCAGCGACGAAGATGCAATGAAAGCACAAGAAATGGCTGTGAAAATCCAATCAGAAGAAGTAATCAATGACTTGATGCAAAAAGAGCAAGGCTTCAGTACAATCATCAATGACTTGAACCGTATCATCATGACACCAGTTCGCGACCTTTACAGCGAATAAAACTATTTTATGAAACAACAGAGGGTGTGAAAGAGACGTTCGGCCTTGAGCGATGACAAAATTGCTTCTTATTGCCGATAGGCTATCTCTTGAACACCGTTTACCAAGAGGTCGTGAGCCTACCGTTTAACTCTGAGTTACAAGGAATAATTTCAAAAAACAGCTTCTCATGTTTGATGACTATTGTGACTTGTGACCGAGGAGTTGGCAGGAGAACACCTTTTATTCAAAAATAGGAGCTACGACAAAAGTCTTGTCATAGCTCCTATTTTTTTGTCATTCATTTTTCAAGCGGTAGAAATAGCCTTTTTGAGCTAACAGTTCTTCGTAAGTACCTATTTCAACGATTTTTCCTTCATCGATCACAACGATTTTATCTGCCTCTTTGATCGTTGAAAGCCGATGAGCCACAATAAAAGTAGTGGGTGTTTCTGTCAGGTAATTCAGGGCCTGCTGGATTTTTTTCTCTGACTGGTTATCTAAAGCTGAGGTTGCTTCATCTAGCAAAATGATTTTTGGCTGACGTATCAACGCTCGTGCAATGGAGGTACGTTGCTTTTGGCCACCAGACAGCTTGTTGCCATGTTCGCCTACTAAGGTATCCAGACCATCAGGGAGCTGGTCAATCAGTGAAGAAAGTTGCGCAGCTTCGATGACTTCATCTAAACGTTCTTTTGATACGTTTTTCAAGCCATAAGTGATGTTCTCTTTGATCGAAGCGGAGAACAACAAAGTGGTTTGAGGAACAACGGCTAAATAATTACGCACACTTCGCATATCCAATTCATCCAAAGGCTGATTATCTAGGAAAATCCTCCCTGAAGACGGCTGGATAAATCCAATCAATAAGTTAAGGAGTGTAGATTTTCCAGAACCAGATGGCCCAACAAAAGCAATTGTTTCTCCAGCTTTCACCTCTAGAGAAAAATGATCGATAATCGGCTTGAGTGAGTCCGGGTAATGAAAAGAAACATCCTCAAAACGAAAATTTCCATCCAAATGTTGGATTTTTTTCTTACCGTGATAAGTTTCTACATCGCCAGCAATCAACAGTTCGCCAATAGAAGTGATAGATTCCATGCCTTTTGAAATCGTAGGAATCAGCGTGATCATTCCAGAAACGGAATTGACGATCGTCGTGAAATACGTCTGATACATCACGACATCGCCGGGTTGGATGCGCCCTTGTAAAGCTAATATCCCAGTGAAAATCAAACAAATCAGCTGAAATATCTGAAAACTAGCCCAGCTGACTGATCCGAAAACAGATTGCAGGATATCTAAGTGGAATCCTTTTTCATAGATTTGAGTAAAATGCTTATTTAAGCGAGTTGTTTCGTGTTTTTCTAACCCATGAGCTCGAGCAATCGGTGCTAATTCGATCACTTCGATCACTTTTGCAGAAGTCTCTTCCATTTCTTGTCGGAAGTCTGAGTTGGACTGTCTGATCCTTTTACGGAAAAAGAGAGTAACGAATGCGGCGAGAGGAACAGTCAATAAGAAAAACATGAAAACAACAGGACTTTTATAAAGCGTGATACCTAAAGCTACGAATAAATTGACAGCGATATTTAATCCGCTGACAAATACTTGAGAGGACAACGTTTGGATAGCTTCTACATCACGGATGATCTTTGACTGGATCCGGCCAGATTGCAATTCTTTTTGATAAGGAATAGAAAGTTCTTGGATTTTCTTGATAAGGGTCGCTCTTAGTCCAGCTTCTACTTGACGGATCGAAGTGCTATGGTATTTTACATGAAAATAATTCGTCAATATATTTTGACCAATCAGACAAGCCATCAAAAAAGCGTTGAAATAAATGGCCTGCAACTGAGAAGAATCTTTCGATGAAGCTGCATTGATTACATTGGCAATAGCGATCGGCATTAACCAAGATGGAAGATGTTTGATAATAAAAAAGAGTCCTGACATGGCAAAACGCCAATAATTTCCCTGATAAAGATGCAGCAATGTCTGAAAAGCATTTGCATGATATTTTTGATAACTTTTCTGTATTCGTTCCTCCATAATCTTCTCCTTAACAATCTTGGTAAATAAACTGCAAGTGTTCTATTGCTTCAGGAACATAAATCTCAGGAGTAGCTTCAAGAGTGGCGTACATTAGAGGACGCTCATATTTGATATAATGCAGTACCGGGCGGAAATCTAAACAGCCCTTGCCAACAGGTACCATGCGGATCTTTCCATTTTCCATGATATAGTCTTTGAGATGAAGCGCTGTAATATAACCATGTAAATTGTCCAAGGCACCTCGGATCACTTTTTCCTGATCAGCATGATTTTCTTTATGCATCAAATTCGCACAATCTAAAATGATTTTTAAATTTGGTGAAGCTACTTCATCGATTAAACGTTTAGCTAACTGATAGTTATAGATTGGATGATTGATCCCTGCTTCAACAGCAACAGTTACGCCAAAATTTTCTGCATGAGCGACTAATTCAATGATAGAATTTCTGGCGATCTGATAAGCTTCTTCAGTAAAATTTTCTTTTGTGTAACCGACAGGGACACTACCGGTTTCCGTAGCAATCATCTTGGCTTGATAGGCAGAGCACAGAGCAATTTGCTGTTTGAAAGTTGCCAATGCTTGTGCACGAACTTCTTGATTTTTGCTGGATAGGTTGATATAGCATCCTAAAATGGAAAGTTCGATATTGTTTTTTTGGAAGTATTCACCAAAATAGGCAGCACTCCCAAGTGTCATGTCAGTTAATTTAAGTTGTTCAGGAAATGCTTTTTGTGGTGCAAATTGGATATGGGACAAGTGAAGCTGTGATACTTTTTGAACGATTTCTTCACGATTTCGAACATCTAAATCGTGGGCACGGATGCCTAAATTTAATGGAAACATCTCAAACTCCTTTTTGTAAATAATTAGCAAGAGGCAGACGGGATTCTTTTATCAATTCAACAATTATTCGGGCAACTTTATCAGCGCCTTCTGGACTAAAGTGGGTATTGTCCTTTAGTCCTTCTGGGTAATTTTTACAAGTATCAGGCATAAGATGCAGGTAGAATTTTTTTGTCTCTTCTTTTGAGAAGGTCTGGAACAATTCTTGTGATCTTGAGAACACATCTAAAAGAGGAATATGGTGTTTCTCAGCAAATGCACGCATCGCTTTTGGATAGTCTCCAAGTATATCTGGATTCAATGTTCCGCTTTCTAAGTAATCTCGTCGCGTCACAGATGTCAGTAAGACCATTTGGACGTTCGCTTTTTTTGCGCATTCAAAAAATATCTGCAGATTTTTTAAATAGCTACCGAAGGGAAGCGTACCTCTTTCTTCTTGGATTTTCTGGTCGTTATGTCCAAATTGTACAAATAAGAAATCATTCGGCTGAAACTGTGAAGCTAGACGGGCTAACCTTCCTTCCTGGATAAATGATTTGGTGCTGCGTCCATTCTTTGCTTGGTTATTGATCTGGATCTCGGGTGAAAAATAAGCAGAGATTTTTTCTCCCCAACCTGTCTCGGGACGCTTGTTTTCATCTTTTTCTGCCGCAGTAGAATCACCGGCAATATGGATAGTAGGCATGTTATCTCTTCTTTCATAAAGGTTTATAGGCAATGAAGCAGAACAGCAAGAGAAGAAGACGGAGCAATTTTGGTCCGTCTTCTTCTCTAAAACGCGGATAAACGGATTCCGTTATTTCGCTATCCTGTTTTTGATTCGTTACTGTTACTATTAATCAATTAGGCAAAAAAGCCAAAGTAATTTTTAGCATTTGTATAACTAATCGCTTGAACTAGACTTCCTAAAAGTTGTTCATCTTCAGGTGCTTCTCCTCGCATGACCATTTCGCCTAAAAATTCACAAAGAACACGACGGAAATATTCATGTCTAGTGTAGGACAGGAAACTTCTTGAATCTGTCAGCATGCCGACAAAATTCCCCAAAGCACTACCATCAGCAAATTGTGTCAATTGATCGCGCATACCAGCTCGAGTATCGTTGTACCACCATCCAGAACCTAACTGCAGTTTTCCATTCTGTTCTTTTTGGAAACAGCCCATCAAAGCTAAAATCGCAGGATAGTCATTCGGATTCAATGAATAAAGGATCGTCTTTGGCAACTGATCCGTTTCTTCTGCACGATTCAATAATTTTTGCAGAGGAATAGTCAAAGAAAGATCATTCATTCCATCATAGCCGGTATCGGGTCCTAATTTTTCCAACATTTGTGTATTACAGTTACGATAAGCATGGATGTGCAGCTGCATCGTCCAATTATGAGAATGATAGAAGTGGGTCAAATGTATCAGTGTTTCTGTACGATAAGCATCGATTTCATCTGAAGATAATAGTTTGTTAGCTCGTGCTTTTTGAAAAATCTCTTCTAATACTGTTTCATCCGCTTCTTTATAGCGTAAGATGTCTAAAGCGTGGTCGGAAACACGACATCCATGTTGATGGAAGTATTCTATCCGCTGCCCTAAGACTTCTATCAGTTCTTGATAGGTGGTGATCGTTTGGTCAGCTGCTTCTTCCAGTAGTGTGACCCATGCATTAAATCCTTCTTTTTCAATATTGAGTGCTTTATCTGGACGAAATGAAGGGAGAACCTTCAAATCTGGTTCTTCATGAGCAAGCAACTGATGATAGTGCAAGTCGTCTGCGGGATCATCTGTTGTACAAATCACTTCTACATTCGATTTTTTTGCGATTTCCCGACGGCGAAAATCAGGAGCTGCCAAAATTTCATTTGCTTGTGTCCAAATTTTCTCTGCATTTTCTTCATTTATCAACAAGTCAATACCGAAGAAACGCTTTAATTCAAGATGTGACCAACTGTAAAGCGGATTTCCGATAATTTTTGGTACGGTTTGACACCAAGCTAAAAATTTTTCAAAATCAGAAGCATTTCCTGTGATTTTTTCTTCAGGCACGCCGCAAGCTCGCATCAAGCGCCATTTGTAATGATCGCCTCCTAACCAAGCTTCTGTCAGATTGCTGAAATTGTTGTTTTCGTAAATTTCTTTTGGATCTAAGTGACAGTGATAATCAATAATAGGCATGTTTTTTGCGTAGGAATGGTAAAGCTTTTTCGCCCAATCGTCTTTTAATAAAAAATCATCAGATAAAAACATAAATCTTCCTTCTTTCTTTTTATACTGTTTTATGAAAATCAAAGTGTTACTCCGTTTTTAAAAATGGCAATTTCTCGAACGTCATTTTGTTCATTTTTCGTTTCTTCTCCACTAGCTACAGAGATGATTTTTTGAACAAACGATTCTAAGATTACTTCCATTGGTTGTTCTAATAAGACGCCTGCATTAAAATCCATCCAATGACCTTTACGTTCAAAAAGAGTCGTATTTGTAGATACCTTGACCGTTGGGACATATGAGCCAAACGGAGTTCCTCTTCCTGTGGTAAACAAGACCAACTGGCAATCTGATGAAGCAAGAGCAGAAGCAGCTACAAGATCATTTCCGGGAGCTTGCAACAAGCTAAGCCCTGGTTTTCTGATTTTCTCGCCATATTGCAGCACATCAACGACAGGAGAGCTTCCTGATTTTTGTGTGCAGCCTAATGATTTGTCTTCTAATGTAGTGATTCCACCTGTTTTATTGCCAGGAGATGGGTTTTCGTAAACTGGTTCCCCGTAAGACAAGAAATACTGTTTGAAGTCATTGATCAAGTCAACGATTGAGTCAAAAACTTCTTCATTTTCCGCTCGTGCCATCAATACTTGTTCTGCACCAAACATTTCTGGCACTTCTGTTAAGATCGTGCTGCCTCCTTGAGCAATCAAGTAGTCAGAAAATGCACCAAGTAAAGGATTAGCAGTTATTCCCGATAGACCATCAGAACCGCCGCATTTCAAACCGACATTCAACTTAGAGAGCGGGACTGGTATGCGCTGGTCATTTTCCGCTGCTGTTAAAAGCTCTTCTAATAGAGCCACACCTTGTTCGATCTCATCGTAAACATCTTGAGCCACTAGAAATTTCACTCGTTCTTCATCATATTCACCTAAAATTTTTTTGAATTCAGGAACTGTATTGTTCTCACAACCTAATCCAAATACTAAAACTCCTCCGGCATTGGGATGGTTTACTGCGTCCGCTAAAATTTCTCGAGTATTTTGATGATCTTTTCCAAGCTGCGAACAGCCATAAGGATGCTTTAAAATCGTAATATGGTCAAACTGTCCCAGATCTGGATGTTTTTCCTTGAACTGTTTGACGATCAGTTCAGCAATGCCATTCACACACCCAACGGTAGGTACTAAAAACAAATCATTACGAATCCCTACTTTTCCATTTTTTCGCAAGTAACCTTGAAATGTTCGGTTCTCAAAAGGGTAATGACTTGGATGGACATCTTTTTCATATCGATAATCCAATTCACCAGAAAGATTGGTTTTTACATTATGAGTGTGCAGCCATTGACCGGCAGTTACGTCTGTCGTCACATGACCGATTGGATAGCCATATTTGATCACGTTGTCTCCAGCTTTCAAATCACCCAATGCAATCTTATGACCTTGCGGGATATCTTCAAGAGTGGTGATCGTTTGCTGATCAATCGTCAGTTGTGTTTGTTTTGGAATAGGTGTTAATGCGACGACCACACTGTCTCGTCGATTTAATTTCATTGTTGGTTGCAGGGTTTCAAGCATGGACCATCGTTCCTTTCATTTCTTGTAATACTGACCGGACACCTTTTTGATCGATCTTTGCAGCTATTTCTTGAACTGTATCTGTCACATTCGGTATTTGAGACAAATCTTCTCCCCAAAGCGCAGCGTTTTGCAATAATCGAGGAATAGCTGTTCCATTATCAGACCAAGCATCAGTAAATTCGCTTATCGTCTTTTCATCATCATGTGGCTTTACTTGATCGCCTCGATACATAAGAAGTAGCGCAGCTAGTGAAACAGTGATTAACGGTGGTACCTGATTTTGTTCTTCGATATACTTCTTGAACACTGGAAGCAGACGGGTGCTGAACTTTGAAACACTATTTAATGAAATCGCTTCTAATTTGTGATGGGCAAAAGGATTCAAGAAACGTTCTTTGATTTGGTCAGCATAAATGGCTAATTCATCTTTAGGTAAAGAAAGCATAGGAATCAATTCTAGATTGAATAACTGATCAACATATGCGGAGAATAAAGGATCTTTCATTACTTCTTCTACAGTTTCCAATTCCGCCAACAAAGCAAGAGGGACCATCGCTGTATGCGGTCCATTAAGCAAATGCACCTTACGTTCACGATAAGGAGTCATATCATCTGTGATGATGACATTCAAGCCAGCCTGTTTGAATGGTAGTTGATTCTCCAATTCTTTAGGCCCTTCGATCACCCAAAGCATGAATGGTTCTGCTTTGACCATCAATTGATCTTCATAGTTATGCCGTTGATTGAAAACACCTGCATCTTCGCGAGGATAACCTGGGACGATGCGATCAACTAAACTACAACAGAAAACATTTTCTTTTTCTAACCACTCAACAAAAGCAGGTTCTAAATCCCATTTTTCTGCGTAGCGTAAAATGATTTCTTTTAGACGTTCGCCGTTTCTGTCAATCAGTTCGCAAGGAATGATGGTAAAGCCAGCTTTGTTTAATTTGAAACGTCGGTATAAAAAGGCTGTCAGTTTGCCCGGGAAGCTCTGTGGGGGAGTATCTGTTAAATTATCCGTCTCCACGAATTGGATTCCTGCCTCTGTTGTATTGGAGACGATATAGGCCAAGTCGTCATTTTCTGCTAGAGATAGATAAGCATCCCATTCATCATAAGGATTGATCATTTGTTCTACTACGGTGATAATCTCGGAAGTATCAACGATTTCGCCATTGCTGAGTCCTTGTAAAATGACCGTATATAAATTATCTTGCTGGTTCATCATATTTCCAAGACCTTGTTCTAAAGGTTGAATGATTGCAACATTACCTTTAAACAATTGTTGGTTATTCAGCTGCTGAATCTGCCAATCAATAAATCCACGCATAAAATTGCCTTCACCAAACTGAAGAACTTTTACAGGTGCTTCGTTTTTTTTCACTAATTCTTTTGTCAGTTTTTTCATATAAACTTCCTTTCTGTGTTATGCACACGTTAACATTTTTATATAAAATTACTTGTAGTTTACAAGTAATTGATCGACTCACGAAGGATCAACAAGGTGGAGAGCTCAATTTTAGATTGTTCGATCGTCCTGCCTTCGATCAAATCTAGTAAAAGCTTTGTTCCTTCTTGACACATTTCTTTCAAAGGCTTACGTACGGTGGTAAGCGGCGGATTGAGATAGGAGACGACTGGAGAATCATCGAACCCGATCAGAGAAATGTTCTGGGGAACACGGAGGCCAGCTAAATGTACAGCTCTCAATGCACCAATCGCTATGTCGTCGTTGCCGCAAAAAACCAGAGTAGGCAGGTCAGAAAGTGATAATAGGTATTCCATGTTTTGGAGGCCGCTTTCTAAGCTGTAATCTCCTGTTAAAAAATAGGCTGGATTGACAGGGATGCTCGCTTTTTTTAGACTTTTCAATACCCCTTTTTCCCGTTCTTTTGTCGAACGAAAATTTTTCTTTCCGCCAATATAAGCGATCTTCGTATGTCCGCATCCAATACCGTAATCTACTGCCTGCATAACACCGGCCGCATCATCGGCAGTGACGTTGATAACCGCTGGATCATTGATGTGACGATTGACAACAACGAAAGGAAATTCTTTTTCTTTGAGATAGTCGATGAAAGGCTGATCATCATCACTTTGACTCATAACGATCAGTCCATCGTAGCGTTGCAGGTTGATTTCTGTTAAATCAACAACATCGATACTTTCAACAGATAAACTGTAATTTGTGTCTAATACTGAATGGATGCCTGCAATGGAATCTGCTAGGAAATTTGATGAAGTTCCTTTATGCAAACTTGAGAAAAATAGTCCGATTAGATATTTTTTTTGATTCACTAAACCTTTTGCACTATAGTTTGGCGAATAATTCATTTCCTTAGCTAGTTGTCGTATTTTTTGTTTTGTTTCATTTTTTATTAAACTGCTGTTATTCAAAGCACGAGAAACTGTCGTATGAGAAACGCCAGCTGCTTTAGCGATATCTTTGATCGTTACCATTCCATCATTTTCCTTACTTTTTCACTTTTTGTTAACGCATTCATCATATTACGATAACTACGATAAGTCAATAGATCTTTGATATGAAAAGATTGCACACGTTAAAAATTACTTGGATTTTTATTTTTAATTATGCTATTCTTGAAAGCGGGGAATGCTCATTTAATTAGATGAGTATCAATTTTACAGAAAAATGAAAGCCTTTTATTTTAAAAGGAGGAGAGGAAGAAAATGAAGAAAAGTACAGTATTTTATAAAATATTTTTACCGATGTTTTTATTAGGAGCCGTACTTGTCATAGGATTTAGTTTATTCATTTACCAGAATACCTATGAATCGATCGAATCGAGTTATTTAACAGACAAAAAGAATTTGCTCAGGCAAGTTAAAACTAACGTTGAATGGAAAATTAGAACGATTGAATATTCGTTTTCTACGTATGGTTCGACCAAAAATTTCTCGGACATATTCAAGCATCCGCTGACATATACAGATTACTCCACTTATTCTGAAATCAGGAAAGAACTAAATTTTATAGAAACGATTGTTATGGATGATAATAATTATGATTTAGTCAGTTTGGCTGGTAAATGGGGAGTAATCAATGGATCGTTGAGTCAACTGACCGAAGAGGAAGTTGAAAAGTATCAACAGAAGTACATAAATAACAAAAATAATTTATTTTGGCAAAAGAAAAACAAAGGAATCGAAATGGTGATTTCTTTGCCAATGTTTGAAAAAGAAAAATATGCATTGGGAATTGCTACGATAGAGAAACATACAATAGAACAGGTTGTTGGTGAAAGTGGAGAAGACATACTTTCTATTGAAAACGAAGTTGGCAACCTTTTTACTACTCAGACAGTAAAAAATAAAGAGCAACCAACTGTATTAACGGACGTGGATCTAGATTACAATCAGCTGAAAGTGATAAGAGAAAAAGATAAAACGTATATAGTACTGAAATCAGATTATAATAATTGGATTTACAGATTAGAAGTTGACTCTAGTGCAATTGGCGCAATGATCCGCAATCTGAGAATCGGGCTAGTTGCAGTGTCTTTAACACTGGTAGGACTCATTGGTCTTCTTTCCTACTTATTTTCGGACAGATTTGCCCGTCCGATTTCTCAAATACAGGAACGTCTGAATCTTAAATCAAAAGGATTCAGTGGGAAAGAACTAGATTTGGTCGCTCAATCAGTCAGTCGGATCATAGGAGAAAAAGAAGCGTTAAGTGCACACTTAGTTACCCAAAAGCCACAGCTGGAAACGCTATTTGTACTTAGTTTATTTAGAAATCGAGTAGAAAGGCGAGAACTAGATCAGCGGTTGCAGCAATTTGGTTATAGTTCTCAAAATGACTGCTATTATACAGCTTTGGTTCAAATCGATCTGTTAGAAGATAGTCACGGTGGGGAGCGTGATTTGCTACTTTTAGCGATCAACAACATGATCACGGAAATTGTGCCAAAGGAAAATCGAATGCTGCCGATCGTTTTGAATGAAGAAATGCAAGCCACTATTTATCGAATGGATAAAGATGATGCAGAAGCAAGCAAAAAAGTCATGGAGTATTGCCGACTCATTCAAAAACGTGTAAAAGAATACTTGAATTTAACTATCAGTATAGGCATCAGTAACCGGTTCGAAACGCTGAATGAAAGCAAGCAATCGGTTGATCGGGCAAAAGAAGCCCTGTATTATCGTGTAAATACTGGTCCAAGTTCAATTATTTTTTATCAGGAAATCGTTCCTGCTGCTCATGAAAAAACACTTATTAGATATCCGATAGAAGAACAAAATCGATTGTTTGAAGCCATTCGTTCTGGAAATCAGGAAGTGAAGAATTTAGTACATGAATTGATTGATGCATTGTTTGCACAAAATAAAAATCCTTTGAGTCGGGAAGTAGTTTCGGTCCGCTTGATCAATGAACTCGTTCAATTAGGACAGTTATTGGGAGTAGATTCAAAAAACTTTGATAACATGAAACAAATTTATGTAAAAGCACTGAACAATTATCATCCCAAAGAACTAGAAAAACTTGTTTTAGAACAATTAGTTCTGCCAATCACAGAATGCTCTCAAGCAATCACTGATCATGAATTTAAAAATTTGTCGGAGAATATTATGCATATCGTCTACACAGAATATGATCGTGATCTGTCTTTAGATGTGATCGCTGATAGGTTGCATTATAACCCTAACTATTTAAGTAATGTATTTAAAAAGGAAACAGGAGAAAAATTTGGTGATTTTGTTCAAAATCATCGTTTAGAGGTAGCAAAAAAATGGTTGAAAGAGACTAACCTCTCCGTAAAAGAGATTGCAGAAAGATTGCAATATCGAAATCCGCAAAATTTTATTCGTTTCTTTAATTTATTCGTTTCTTTAAAAAGAAGGAATCGATTACGCCGGGAGAATATCGAAAAAAATATTTGTGAATCAAGAGGCTGTTTTTCTTGTGGACTGATTCAAGCAATAAAAGAGGACAGCAAAAAACAGCACTTCATGTTTTGCTGCTGGCTGATTTTATTGCCGCAGAATCAACAAGATAAACGCCGTTTAATCAAGAGGCTGTTTTTCTTGTGGACTGATTCAAGCAATAAAAGAAGTTAGAATAACCCTAGTATTTGTATTTATGGATAGTTAAATTTCAAGGCTAAGCACGCAAAAAGAACTGTGACAAAAGTCTTGTCACAGTTCTTTTTTACGAATAAATGGCGTTCAAGAGACAGCCTATCGACAATAAGGCATAATTTTGTGAAATATGGGAAGCTATTTTTCAAAATCGCTTCTTATTGCTCCTGTGGGTTACTCGTCGCAATGTTTGTGAGAGTTTTTATCATCGCTCAAGGCTGAACGTCTCTTTCACAACCTCTGATACACGGTGTTCCAGGAGTAGATTCTTCGAAAAATAAGCCGAAATTTCACAAAAATTTAAGAAGCAATTTTCGTAAATGCCTTCTTATTTCTTGAAGCTGACCACTTCTGACACAACTACCATTTTGCGTTCAGTACATAATCACCCTTTGACAGAACCTACGAGTGCTCCTTTGACAAAATATTTCTGAACAAAAGGATAAGCAATCAGCATAGGCACTGTTGCAATAACGATAACAGCCATTTTAACTGTTTGTGCTGGTGGAATCACATCAACGGCACTACTTTCTGCTTGCATCCCACTTGATACAATGACGATTTGGCGTAAAAGAATCTGTATCGGCCATTTAGATGAATCGTTGATATACAAAATAGCAGTCATATAAGTGTTCCAGTAAGTAACAGCATAAAAAAGCGAGATAGTAGCAATAGACGGTAACGCTAATGGCAGCATAATTTTGAAAAATACACCAAAATCTGTGCAACCATCCATTTTTGCTGATTCTTCCAAACTATCCGGCAAGGCTTGGAAAAAGTTTCTCATAATGATCATATTCATTGCATTAACAGCCACAGGCAGGATCATGGCCCAGTAAGAATTGACCAGCCCTAGAGAACGAACAACTAAGAACGTTGGAATCATCCCCCCGCTGAACAACATAGAAAATACCACAAGAAAGTTGACGAAACCTCGATCAAACAAATACTTTCTGGAAAGACCGTAGGCCATCAGTGAAGTTGCACACATACTGACGATCGTTCCGACACCTGTAACACCAATCGAAACAGCAAGTGCTCTAAAAATGGTCGGCGTAGAAAGAATGTAGCGATACGCGTCTAAAGAAAAGGTAGTAGGAAAAAGGATAAACTTTTTCGCGACGACTTCTTGTGTAGAAGCAAAAGATGTAGCGATGATATTTAAAAAAGGAACGATACAGATCAAAGCTAGCAAAATTAGAAACGTATTGTTGAAAAGTGTAAAACTTCTTTCTCCTATAGAGACTTTCTTTTTCATATAGATAGGCTCCTCCTCAAAATAAATTAAATGTTTCTGTTTCTATATGTTCAATTTATCATCGGTGAAAGATTACGTATATAATCATTTCCTATGCTAAGTGTCAGATAGAAAAAAATAGAAGGTTTGCTATGCGTAGTTTATTTGTGAAAAAATACACTTTATCGTTTTGCATAGCACAAAAATCATTGCTATGTAAGCGTTTTTACATACGATAAAAATGATTATATACGTAATTCAGATAGTTATCTATCATGAAGTCATAAGCAGCAAACATTCACAAAACTAAGGAGGGGCTTATGGAAAGTGTAAAGAAACAAGAACCATTTCAACTGACGCTATCGAAAAAAGAAGAAAAGCTCAGAAGACGAAAAAAAATAATTGCAGGAATCAAAACGAATAAATTTTTATATGTGATGATTCTGCCGGGAGTCCTTTATTTCTTGATTTTTAGGTATCTTCCTATGGGGGGACTCGTTATTGCTTTTCAAGATTATCAACCATTTTTAGGAATAATGGGAAGTCCTTGGGTCGGTTTCAAACATTTCATTCGTTTGTTTACAGAACCGACATTCTTTACATTATTAAGAAATACGTTGATTTTGTTCGGATTAAATATCTTCGTGTTTTTTCCGATGCCAATCATTTTGTCTTTACTATTAAATGAAGTAACGAACAAACGATTGAAAAACGGGATTCAAACGATCATTTACATCCCTCACTTCATGTCTTGGGTAATCATTGTTTCGATTACTTATGTATTTTTGAATGTTGACGGAGGGGTATTGAATGAATTCCTTGCAACAATGGGATTTGAAAAAATCAGTTTTCTAACATCCCCTGAATGGACACGCACAGTATATATCGGACAAGTGATCTGGAAAGAGTTGGGCTGGTCTACGATCATCTATCTTTCAGCGATAACTGCAGTCGATACACAGTTGTATGAAGCTGCAGAAATGGATGGAGCAGGACGCTTACGCAAAACATGGCATGTTACATTGCCGGCAATTCGTCCAGTAATCATTACCTTGCTGATTCTAAAAATCGGTCAGACATTAGACTTAGGGTTCGAGCATATGTACTTGTTATTGAATTCATTGAATCGAAGCGTTGCAGAAATTTTCGACACCTATATTTATACAGCTGGATTGAAGAATGGACAGTTAAGTTTCAGTACAGCAATGGGATTGTTTAAAGGGGTCGTAGGATTGTTTATGGTAATTTTAGCTAATAAGATTGCCAAAAAGCTAGGAGAAGACGGCGTTTACTAAGATAGAAAGAGAGGGAAAGATATGCTGCAGTCATTAGATAAAATAAACGGAAGGCTAAATCGTATTTTACAGTTGGTTTATTTGAATTTTCTGTGGGGCGGTTTAGTCATCGCAGGTTTGGGAGTTTTTACTTTCGGTCCTGCATCGTATGCGATGGTTGCAGTGATTAGAAAATGGCTGCGCTCAAAAGAAACGTTTCCTTTGACGAAAACGTACTTCACATATTTTAAAGAAAACTATCGTGAAAC
Organism: Enterococcus sp. H57; assembly: GCF_003112495.1. Classification (NCBI taxonomy): domain Bacteria; kingdom Bacillati; phylum Bacillota; class Bacilli; order Lactobacillales; family Enterococcaceae; genus Enterococcus; species Enterococcus sp. H57. Next base: position 9,840 of record NZ_BEHC01000031.1, on the reverse strand, counting down.
CTTGCTGATGAGCTGGATATATGGCGCCATCGGGATTGTTTTACTTGTGGATCTTTCTTTCATACACAATTGGTATCTTAGGATCGCTTTGTATATTGCTGCGTTCATATATGTGCTCTCAGCACTCTATATTTTCCCAATCATGGCTCATTATGATTGGAAAGGATATTTTTTCAAAATGAAAATGGCATTTTTATTCGGATTCTCACATCTTCATTACTCATTAGTGTTGATATTAAGTATGGTAGGGATTTATCTGATGATCATCCAAACAATGCCAGGTGTTTTAACCTTTATCGGTGGTAGTCTCTTCTTTTCCGCAGTCACGTGGACAGCAAATTCTATATTTTGCCATTTGGAATGGAAGAACTCATATACAGAAAAAACAGAAGAAAACAAAAATATTATTAAAACAGTGAAGGAGAAAATTTATGAAAAAAGCAACGCTCGTAAAATTAGGTCTTAGTTTTGCAGGAATTCTAGCACTTGCCGCATGCGGCAGCAGTTCAAGTAACAGTTCTTCAGAGACAGAAGATGGAAAAGCTAAAATCACTTGGTTAAATATTTTGCATCATGCTTCACCGCCTACAGACACGATTGTGAACTTGATCGAAGAAAAAACCGATACGGAACTGACATTCAACTGGATTCCTGATGCTTCAAAAGAAGAAAGATTAACAACTGCATTGGCTTCTGATGAACTAGGAGATATCGTTACACTTCAAATTGCGATGTTGAAAAACTCTTCTGTCCGCAATGCGTTAAAATCAGGCGTATTCTGGGATGTATCAGAATATTTAAAAGACTATAAAAATTTAAGTCAAATTTCTGAAGATAGAATCGAAGCTGCGAGTATCGACGGTGCCTTGTACGGCGTACCGATACAAAAAGACTACGCTCGTGCTGGCTTAGTCATTCGAAAAGACTGGTTGGATAATCTAGGACTAGATGTTCCAACTACCATGGATGAGCTTTATGAAGTAGCTAAACAATTTACAGAAAACGATCCTGATGGAAATGGTGTGGACGACACAGTTGGTTTTGGCGATCGTGCGCCTAGTGATATTCGTTATACCAGCTTTAAACTGTTCACTTCTTATTTTGGAGCACCAAATGGCTGGGCTGTAGACGATAATGGCAAATTCACTCCAGAATTTGATACAGAAGAGTATATGAAAGCTTTGAATTTTTCAAGAGATCTATTTGAGAATGGCTATTTGGCACAAGACTTTGCAGTTACCCAAAAGACTGATCAGCAAGAACAATTTGCACAAGGAAGAACTGGAATCTACACTGGAATGGTGGATATCAAGAATCTGAAGACGATGGGTCAAGGTATTCAAGATGATATGGAATTAGTGCCTGTAAACAAGATCTCAGATGGTGAAGGCGGCGGTTATCATGTTTGGTCAGAAGGAAATGGTATTGGCGGCTTGCTAGCATTTCCCAAATCTCAAGTAAAAGACGAAGCACAATTGAAGAAATTACTTCAATTTGTTGATGATCTTTTAGAAGAAGATGTGTATAAATTGATGACTGGCGGTATCGAAGGAACGCATTATGAATTGAATGATGATGGTTCTATCGAATTTATCGATATGGATCTTTGGCAACAAGAGGTGCAACCGTTATCAAGCTCTCGTCCTAGTGAAGTGACGTTCTCTTTCAAAGATACAGACCCTGAAAAAGAATTCTCTAATCAATTGATCAAAGAAAATGAAGAATTTGCTGTAATGGATCCTTCTGTGCCATTGGATTCACCGACGAACAATGAAGTAGGATCAGAAATTGAAAAAATCGTCATTGATGCTACGGTGCAATACATCATGGGACAGCTTGACGAAGATGGATTCAAAAAAGCTGTAGAAGACTGGAAAGCACAAGGAGGCGATCGAATCACACAAGAGTACGAGGAAGCATACAAAGCAGCGGCACAGTAATATAGACGATTGGGACAAATACTTCTTGGTATTTGTCCCAAATCCTATTTTAATTTTTAAAGGAGAGCAAATAATGGAAAACTGGTCAAAGAAATTAGCAAAAAGTATCATGGAAAGAACACCTCGCTTATATGAAGAAAAGTGGTATAAAGGAAAATGGTCTTATGACTATGGCGTCGTACTTAAAGGGTTCCAATTACTTTGGGAACGAACCCAAGAAAAAATTTATTTTGACTTCATAAAAGACAATATCGACTATTTCGTGCAAGAAGATGGAACGATCCGTGGCTACAGCGTTGAAGAATACAATATCGACCATGTAAATACAGGAAAGCTTTTCTTTTTATTGTACAAAGAAACAGGCGAAGAAAAATATAAAAAAGCAGCAGAACTCCTTTCCCAGCAGTTGGCAAACCATCCACGCACATCCGAAGGAGCTTTTTGGCATAAAGAAATTTATCCTTATCAAATTTGGTTGGATGGCTTATATATGGGTTCTCCTTTTTATGCTGAATTTATCCAGAATTTTAGTGAAGAAAAAGATTACCAAGATGTTTTGAGACAGTTTGAAATCAGTTATAAACATCTATTCGATCCAAAAACAAATTTGCTGATTCATGCATGGGATGAAAAGAAGGTCCAACCATGGGCTGATCCAAAAACAGGTCTATCCCATCATTTTTGGAGCCGATCGATTGGCTGGTATTTGATGGCTGCAGCAGATACCTATGAATTACTTCATGAAGAAACAGATTGTTCTTTGCTGAAAGAAATTCTAGAAAAGACACTGGCTGCATTACTTCCATATCAAGAAGAAAACAGCGGGACATGGTATCAAGTAACAACAGAAACAAAACGGAAAGGAAATTATCTGGAAGCTTCCGGCAGTAGTATGTTTGTTTACGCAATGGCTAAAGGAATACGTTTGGGCCTGCTGAACAAAGAAGAATGGCTTCCACAAGTGAAGAAATCACATCAAGGATTACTTGATGAATTTGTTCTGGAAACAAAAGAAGGCTGGCTGAACTTGAATAAAAACTGTCAAGTAGCAGGGTTAGGCGGAGCAGATCAGCGAGATGGTTCATATGCTTACTACATCAGTGAACCAATTATTTGTAATGATCAAAAAGGCGTTGGTGCATTCTTGCAAGCATTGATTGAAGTGGAGGCATTATAAATATGTATGATATTTTGACATTTGGCGCATCAATTGATGAATTGAATACTGAAGCAATACAACAAGCCATTGATGCTGCAGCAAGTGACGGAGGCGGGACCGTAGTTGTTCCAGCAGGTGAATTTCTAACAGGAGCTTTATTTTTAAAAAGCAATGTCGAACTTCATTTAAGCGCAGGAGCGGTTCTGAAATTCTCTGACGATCCAAAAGATTATCCTGTTGTTCATTCACGTTGGGAAGGAGTCCATCGAAAAGTTTATGCTTCCTGTATCTATGCTCAAAATGTAGAGAACATCTCTGTCACTGGTTTCGGTACATTAGATGGAAATGGAAAAAAATGGTGGCATACTTTTAGAAATGAACCAGATAATCTCGCTTATCCTCGTCCTAAATTGATGAGTTTCCATAACTGTCATCGAATTACTGTGAAAGATATTAAATTGATCCAGTCACCAAGTTGGACGATCAACCCGATTCTTTGCAGTAATGCAACGTTTGATAACTTGACGATCTTGAACCCAGCGGATTCACCAAATACAGACGGAATTGATCCAGAATCATGCAAAAATGTACGTATTAGTAATTGCCATATTGACGTGGGAGATGACTGTATTGCAATCAAGGCAGGGACTGAAGATACGTACGAAAGGATCGCTTGCGAAAATATCACGATCACAAATTGCACGATGGTCCATGGACATGGCGGTGTCGTATTAGGAAGTGAAATGAGTGGTAGTATTCGTAATATTACCATTTCAAATTGTATCTTCCAAGAAACTGATCGAGGAATACGATTGAAATCTAGACGAGGTCGAGGCGGGATCGTTGAAGATATTCGAGTATCCAATATAGTCATGGATAATGTGATGTGTCCATTTATACTGAATCTTTATTATTTCTGTGGTCCGCGAGGGAAAGAACCGTACGTATGGGAAAAAACGGCTTATCCGATAGATGAGCGGACACCAGCATTCAGAAGGATCCATTTTTCGAATATCACGGCAAGGAATGTCCATGCTTCTGCAGGATTTATTTATGGATTAGCAGAACAGTTTATACAAGAAATCACATTTGACAATATTGATGTTTCAATGGCCCAAGATGCAGTTCCCGGTGTCCCTGCTATGATGACAGGGATAGAGGAAATGAGCAAGCAAGGATTTTACATTGGCTTTGCAGGTAAGGTTTCCTTTAACCAGATGTCGATTGAAAATCACGAGGGACCAGCATTTCTATTAGAAAATACGAAAGAAATCAGTATTGAGAAATTCCAATCAAATCAATCAGAAAATATGGATGAACTGGTTGTTCGTAAAAACTTTGCTTATGCAGTTGAATGATTTTTTAGGTGCTCCATCTAGCAGACGTACCCCTAGTGGAAAACGATTATACCGAGAAAAACAAAACGGTTTTATGCTTGAATACTATCAATTGTACTTAAATGAATTGGAAACAGTACCAGCCCTCTATGCTTATCCAGAAAAAGAAGGACCGTTTCCGACGGTCCTTTACCTGCATTCTCACGGCGGAGATTTTTCAGTCGGGAAAAGTGAATTGATCCATGGTGCTCCTTACTTAGCTTCTCCATCTTTTGCAGAAGTACTGACAGGAATGGGATATGCTGTTTGGTCGATTGATGCTTGGGGATTTGAAGAACGCGGAGGTATTTCTGAAAGCGAGTTGTTCAAACAATTTTTATTAACAGGAAAAACGTTATGGGGAATGCGTATTTATGATGTGATCAGCTTGATCGATTATTTGGAGACAAGGGAAGACACAGATACTCAACGGCTCGCAACGATTGGTCTTTCTATGGGAGGCTTATTAAGCTGGTGGGTGGCAGCATTGGATTCTCGTGTCAAAGTTTGTATTGATCTAGCGGCACAGGTGGACATCGAAACACTTTTGCTACATCGCCGCCTAGATCATCATGGGTTTTATTACTATGTGCCAAATCTATTGACAGCTTATACAACGTTAGCAATCCAAGAAAAAATCGCTCCGCGCCCTCGTCTTAGCTTAGTTGGAAAAAACGATACGATGTGCTTGGACGAAGGCGTACTGAAGCTGAGAAAAGGGCTGGACAAAAAGTATCAATCAATGGGTAGTCCAGAAAACTTTTCTTCTTTTTCTTTAACAGGCGGTCATATGGAAACACAAGAAATGAGAAACATTTGGAAACAATTCATAAGGGAGCATTTATGAGGATGAAAGACAAACTGATAATTGGAAAGAATGCTATAGATACCCCGACGGATTTTGAAACTATCCAAGAAGGAATCGATTATTTGGCAGGCCTGCCGGATAGCCATCCAAAGGTCTTGATAGTAAAAGAAGGAAGATATGATGAATATATAGAAAGCAGATTATCCAATTTTAAACTTGTGGGAGCAGGAACAGTAGTTATCTCCGGTAATCGTTTTGCAAAACAGGAGTATCTTGACGGTAGCCAGTTAGGGACTTTCCGAAGTGCTACTTTTTTCTTAGAAGGATCGAATGTCGTATTAGAAAATCTTCACATCGAAAATACAGCAGGTCCAGGAGAAAAGGTAGGACAGGCTGTTGCTTTATTCAATTCAGGAGATCGCGTATCTTTAAAAAACTGTCGACTATCTGGTTATCAGGATACCTTATGCACGGGTCCGTTGCCTGATTTGCAAAAAGATGGTACTCCTTTTTGTACACCGGCTTCTGCCAATCCTGAGTATTGTCGTCAGACCTATGAATATTGCTGGATTGAAGGAACGGTGGATTTCATATTTGGTGGGGCAGATGCCGTTTTTCATCAGTGTCATATCCATAGCTTAGCCAGTAAAAATCCTGGATACATCACAGCAGCATCTACGCCGAAAAATCAAAAAACAGGGTATCGTTTTGAAAGCTGTACCTTGACTGCAGAACCTGATACTAGAAACGTCTATTTAGGAAGACCGTGGCGTCCGTATGCAAATGTCTTATTTGAAGCGTGTAAGATAGGTGGGCATGTTCACCCAACTGGTTGGGATAATTGGGATGACAAGAAAAATGAACAGACTGTCAAATTCTCTGAACATAATAACAATTATGAAACATCGATCAAAAGACCTGAATGGATACATTTAGAAAAGCAGGGGGTTCAGAAATGAAAAGAAAATGGGAACTATTGCTAGGAATGGTCGGTGGCAGTCTATCTTTGATTTTCTTTGGCGGGTTAGCAGTTACTTTAAGTAATATGTCTGCGTCAGAGTTTAAAAAAAGTTATCAGTCGCTTGCTGTAGATCATCCAACTTTGTCTTTAGAAAATACATTTGGATTATTACAGGACATGACTGGTCTGTTTGCCGTTGTGTTGTTTATTTCACTTGCTTTTTTAGCAGTAGCATTGTTTTTGACTGCTAAAGGAAAATACTTAACAACTGCCACTGGTTTGTATTTTATAACAGGATTCATATTGTTGATTGGCACTCAGTTTATTGCGTTTCCTTTTGCATTTTTTTATTTCGCAGCTGGGGCATTCAGTTTATATCGAGTAAGAATGAGAAAAGGAGCCTGAATCATGCAGACTATCAAAGTGAAAAATCCTATTTTAAGAGGATTCAATCCAGATCCTAATATATTAAGAGTGAAAGAGCGGTATTACATTATTGTCTCCTCTTTTGAATGGCTTCCAGGAATCCGAGTATATGAGTCGAAAAATTTAGTCAACTGGTCACATACAACGGATATTTTGACCACTCAAGTATCTTTGCAAGGAAATCCTACAAATGGAAGTATATGGGCGCCACAGATCAGTTATGCTGATGGATTGTTTTATCTTGTTTACACAGATGTCAAAAGTGCAGGCCGTCCGTTTAAAGATGTCCACAATTATTTGATCACTGCATCTGAGATCACAGGTCCTTGGTCCGAACCAATTTATTTAAATAGTAACGGCTTTGATCCTTCTTTGTTCCATGATCTTGAAACGGGAAAAAAATGGCTTGTCAATGAACTATGGGATTATCGTCTGGACACACCGAATAAATCCAGCGGTATCGTATTACAAGAATATGATGCAGAGAAGAAGAATGACGGTGAAGATTGCTTATATTTTTGTTTCATACATTGTTTATGGGATTTTTCTCTCAACAATCAATATCCCGTATGGAGCAATGGCAGCAGCAATTAGCTCAAATCCTAATGACCGCACCTCGTTGTCCACTTTCCGAAGCATTGGTTCTGCGATTGGCGGATCAACTACAGGATTCTTCATTCCGATTTTAATGTATACCCATAACAAGAGTGGACAACAAGTCGTTTCAGGGAATCATTTCTTTTGGATTTCAATCGGATGTGCTGCAATTGCATTTGTCGCATATATGTTAACTTGTAAATTGACTACTGAAAGAGTAAGAGTTGTCAAAAACGAAAAAGTATCTGCTTCTCAGTTGGTAAAAGGTTTGTTAGCTAATCGAGCACTGATTATTTTAGTCATTGTTGACATTTTCATTGTGATCAATCAGATTTTAGCTGGGACGAATATGACTTATTTATTCAATGATTACTTCCATAATAAACAAGCAATGTCTGTTGCTCTTTTATTTACTTACGGAACAGTAGTAGTTTTAGCACCATTTGCTACAAAGCTGACAAAATTATTTGGTAAAAAGGAAGCAAGCGTATTTGCGTTACTTGCTTCTTCATGTATGTACTTGCTGATGTATTTCCTTCATATAACAAATGCATGGGTATATCTGATTCTTTTATTTATCGCTACTTTAGGATCTGGTTTATTCAATTTGATGGTCTGGGCATTCATTACTGACGTGATTGATTATCATCAATATAAGACAGGCTTAAGAGAAGATGGAACAGTATATGGAGTAAATTCTTTTGCGAGAAAAGTAGGACAAGCATGTGCAGGAGCGGTAGGCGGATTTATGCTGGCACTCATTGGTTACCAATCGTCTACAACAGGTGGAGCCATCCAATCAGTTTTAGTACAAGAAAGGATTTATACGATGGCAAACTTGTTACCAGCATTCTGCTTATTTGTATCCGCAATCATTTTGCTAGTAGGTTACCCACTGAATCGTTCAAAAACTGTATTTATTGGTGAAGAATTGAAAAAAATCAATGAAAGATAGGGAGAAACGTATTGCGGACAAAAAAAGGGATTATCAATGCTTTGAACTTTAAAACAAACGACACTCAACAAGATGATACAATAATACTGCAAAAAGCAATCGATCAAGGTGCGAAAGAACACTTACCTGTATTTATTCCAAAAGGCATTTATTTAGTCGGAGCCCTTTTTTTAAAAGATAAGAGTCATCTTATCTTTGAAGAAGGTGCAGTCCTCAAGGGGAGAACAGATATCGAAGCATTTCCAGAAATCGATACACGAGTAGCCGGCGTAGAAATGAAATGGCCAGCAGCGATTTTGAATGTTCTCTCGGCGAAAGATATTCTTATAGAAGGAAAAGGAATAATCGACGGTCAAGGAGACCATTGGTGGGAGCTGTATTGGGGAAAAGATCAAAAAAGCGGGACAAGAGCTGAATACGATCAAAAGGGACTTCGTTGGATTGCGGATTATGCTATTAAACGTCCACGCGCTTGTTTACTGTATCATGCAGAACATGTTGTTGTTCGTGATTTGATTTTTCAGAAATCAGGTTTTTGGAACTTGCAAATCACTTATTCTAACGATGTATTAGTAGAAAAAGTAATCATCCGCAACAATGATGGACCAAGTACAGATGGGATTGATATTGATTCTTCAACAAATGTGCGTGTCTATGAATGTGATTTGGCCTGTGGTGATGATTGTATTGCTATTAAGTCTGGCAGAGATGGCAATGGTGCAAGAGTCAATCGAAAATCATCAAGAATCGAGGTTGCTAGATGTAAAATCCGTTCAGGATACGGTGTAACTATTGGTAGCGAAGTTAGTGCTGGAGTTAGTGACGTATATATTCACGATATCGATTTTTTTCAGTCAGACTGTGGTATTCGAATGAAATCTTCAAAAGAAAGAGGGGGAGTGATCGAAAATATCAGGGTAGAAAATCTGAATATGATTGATGTACAATTCCCTTTTTCTTGGATAATGGACTGGCATAATGAATACAATAGAAAAAATAGCAATGACCTTGCTCAAATGCCAGAAAGTTGGCAAGCAGTGGCTGAAGAAATACCTGAATCAAAGCAAATGACGAAAGTCAAAGACATACACATCAAAAACGTACAGGCATGCCTTTCTCCAGGTTACTCACTTCCTTCCCGAGCTTTTGATTTAGTAGCATTTCCTGAAAAGCCTATAGAAGATGTCTGCTTTTCTCATTGCCAAATAACTGCAAAAGAATTCGGGCGAATCGAAGCAGTACAAAACTTATGTTTCAAAAGCTGTGATTTATCTATAGAAACTGGCAATACAGCTGCAAACAATACTTTTGACAATCGTTGAAATTATAATAAGGTCAAGCTTAAATAATATTTTAGCTTGACCTTTATCTTTTTTAATGATATATTAAACAACGTTGTCGCGCTTCATTGAAACATTTTATGAAAATTCCAAAAAAGAGTTGACACATGTTTTTAGACGTGATAAGATAACTAAGTCGTTAAAAAGAACCACTTGCGAAGCTTGATTCTATCGAAAAAAACTCCAAAAAAGTTCTTGACAAATAACAAACGATAAGTTATGATAAATGAGTTGCTGAAAGATTTCGAAAAACGAAATCGAAAAAACTTTTAAAAAAG